>JBBRFJ010000012.1:0-38111 GCA_038224475.1 Burkholderiales bacterium | reverse complement strand
TACCTCAGGTGGTGCGTTGGCAACGTTGCGGGAAAGCGGGATTGATCTGCCCTTCATTGTGGTTTCGGGGGAGTTGGGCGAAGAGGTTGCCGTTGAAGCGTTATTGGCGGGTGCCGACGACTACCTCATGAAAAGCCGCATTAATCGACTGCCACGGGCGCTAAAACGTGCATTACAAACGGCCGCCATCCGCCACGCGCGCTCAGACGCCGAAGTCTCACTGCGGCTGTCGGAAGCCAAGGGCTACGAATTAGCCAAACACATTGGAACCTCGCAAGAGGCGGAGCGATCGGCGGTTGCCAGCGAAATCGGGGAGGAAATTGGCAGCGCGTTGACTGCGGTCAAATTTGAACTCGCCTGGCTTCAGCGCCACTGTGAATTGTTGCCGGACGCCCGCGAGCGCCTAGCGAATGCTATTGCGATGATTGAGCAGGCGGCGGCGAGCGCGCAGCGCGTCGTGGGTGATTTACGGCCTGCGATTCTGGACCAGGGCATCGCCCCTGCGCTTGAGTGGTTAACCTCCCGATTCTCGCGGCACTCTGGCTTGAAGATGCGGTATGACGCCAACCGTGAGGTCATCCCGGATCCGGATGTCAGCATCGCAATTTACCGTGTGTGTCAGGAGGCGTTGAATAATGTGGCGCGCCGCCCTGATGCAACGCGTGTTGATGTCGATTTATTTGTGACCAGGGGCCAGATCCATCTAGAGGTGACCGATGACGGGAGCGAACTCGTGCTGCCCGAAGACGCCAGCGTACGTCTCAGTATGGCAAGCATGCATGAAAGGGCACGGAATTTTAACGGTACGCTGGATATTTCCTCGCACGAGGGGCGTGGCACCACGGTGCTGTTGTCGTTGCCGCTGGCGGGCAAGCTCACGGATCGGTCGACCGGTCAGGCAACGGGTCAGGCAACGGGTCAGACAACCGGAAAAAAGCCACCAAACCAAAAAAATAACCTGCCATCAAAGGGAAGCCAATGATTCGCGTTTTTATTGTTGATGATCACGCTATCTTGCGTCGTGGGATCCGCGATATTCTCACTGATGGCGAGGGTGTCGAAGTGGTCGGCGAAGCCACAGACTACAACGAGTTACTGGGAAAAATGCGTAAAGTGCAGATCGATGTTTTGCTGCTGGACGTTAATCTGCCGGGCAAAAATGGCATCGATATTCTGAAAACATTGCGCGAACAAAATCCCCAGATCAAAGTGCTGATGCTGTCCATGTATCCCGAAGACCAATACGCGCTGCGGGCGCTTAAGGCAGGCGCTTATGGCTATCTCAATAAGGCAAGCGCACCGGAGCAACTGCTTTCGGCGGTCGAACAAATCATGGCGGGGCGCAAATATGTCACCCCGGAAATCGCCCAATCGCTGGTGAATAATCTGGCGCATGAAAGCGGCGAGTTGCCACACACGAAATTATCGGATCGCGAGTACCAGACGCTGTGTCTGATGGCAGCCGGCAAACGGCTGTCTGATATCGCCTTGCTGCTGGCGCTATCGCCAAAGACGGTGAGTGTCTATCGTGCGCGGATTCTTGAAAAAATGGGCATGAGTACTAACGCGGAATTGATGCGCTATGCAATGCTTCATCGGCTCGTTGAATAGCGTAGTTGGCGGCGGGAAAACCTATTAGCAAGCCGCAACGCGAGTTAATGACGCGTTCCAGCAGCTGCTTGGTATGGCATGGCATCCGACATGACATCCTTGCCACTTGTTCTGTCCGCTGGGCCCTCCACCGCAGATACATCCAAGGGCGCATTTTTTTCAGCGTACTGCAAACGGAATCGCGCAAAATCGGCGGCAGGCACCGGTCTTGAAAAATAATATCCTTGCATGAGATGGCAGCCATATTGAATCAGGAGTGTCATCTGCTCGGCAGTTTCAACACCTTCCGCGATGATGCGGAGGTTAAGGCTCTTGGCCATGGCGATGATGGCCGCAACAATAGCCTCGTTTTCCGAGCCGCACGTCAGCTCCCGAACAAATGAGGCGTCAATTTTGAGCGTATCAATCGGCAGCCGGCGCAAATACGACAACGACGAGTAGCCCGTCCCGAAGTCGTCTACGGACAGGCCGATGCCGGTGGCCGTTAATGCGTCGAGTACCGGCAGAGTGGATTCCAGATTTCGCATGAGCGATGTTTCGGTGATTTCAAGCTCAAGCTGTTCAGGATCTATGCGATGGCGCACCAATATTTGCTCGACCAGTTCCATAAAATTGCTTCGTTCAAAATGCCCGCCAGGAATATTCACGGCAATTGTCAGCGGCGGAAATCCGGCGTCAATCCAGGCCCGATCCTGAGCCAGAACATTGTCGATCGCCCACTCGCCAAACGGGTAGATCAGCCCGGTATCCTCGGCGATTGAAATGAAATCCCCCGGCTGAACCAGACGGTCATCACGCCGCCACCGCATCAGCGCTTCGGCACCGACAATCGTATTTAGCCGCATATCAATTTGTGGCTGGTAGTACATGACGAGTTCATTGCGCTCAAGCGCCTTGTGTAGCGCTTGCTCCAGATTCATCCGCTCCTTGGCGGCGGCGTTCAGGCCGGATTGGTAAAGCTGAAAGGTGTTTTTGCCGTTTGCCTTCGCGGTGTTTTTGGCGATATCCGCGCAGCGCATCAGTGATTCGCTGTCGTTGCCATCGAGCGGAAATGCGGAGACGCCGATAGAGGCGCTGGTAATGCATTCTTGGCCGGCAAGGTTAATAGGTTTTCTCAGCGCCGCCAATATTTCCTGCGCCATGGTGTCGGCGTCGCTAATGCTGTCAAGCCTGGTCAGCATCACCGCGAACTCGTCGCCGCCAAGACGTCCCACTAAATGCTTTGCCCCGCTGTTATGAGTGCGCAGGTCAATCCAATTGTTGAGCCGCAGACCAACTTCTTGGAGCAGCTCATCACCGGCTGCGTGGCCAAAGTTGTCATTGATTTGTTTGAACCGGTCTAGATCCACAATCATCAGTGCTGCGAACCCGGCATTGGTCTGCGCAGTTTTGATTGCCACGCTCAGCAGCTCTTTGAATAGGTGCCGATTGGGCAACCCGGTGAGACTGTCGTAATTGGCCAGAAGTCTGACTTGCTCTTCGCTGCGTTTGCGTTCGGTGATATCCCGAAGCACGCCGTGCACCCTCGACATGCTGCCGTCAGATATGCGTTCCACTTCAATCTCAAGCTGGACCACGCAGTTTGAACCATCAGTTCGCGTGAGACCGCATTCAAATTGCGCGGCGCCGCCGTCACGTAATGTTCGCGCAACAACTTCTTCGACTCGTGCGCAATCCGCGGCGTGCAGGTGTTGAAGGAGATTGGCGACCTCGCACACCGACATATCAAACGAACCCGGCAGGTCGGGGCGGCCAATCAATCGAACACATTCTTCTGATGCTGTAAACCGCTGGTTGACGACATCCCATTCCCAATAACCGACGCCGGCAATGCGCTGCGCGCGGGCTTCTTTTACGCGGCTGGTGGCGAGTTCGTCGCGCATGCGCTTCGCCTGCAATAAAAAATCAATACGCTGCGTCAGCAGGGTCCAGTGCGCAGATTTGACAAAAAAATCAGTTGCCCCCGCCGCATAGGCGCTGGTGATTGAACGGTCATCATTGAGGCCCGTCAGCATCAAGATAGGCAGGTGTTCCGCGCCGCCCAAGGCGCGAATGCGGCGACAGGTTTCAAAGCCGTCAAGGCCGGGCATCAACGCATCGAGCAACACGATATCAGGGCAACCTGCTTCAACCGATGCAATTGCCTGTTCGCCGCAATCGGCTTGGCTCACGTCAAATCCGCGTTCTTCGAGGATGAGTGCGGTCAACAAGCGACCTTCATCGTCATCATCAATAACCAGCACGTTAGGGCGGGTGTTGGCGTGAGCCATTTTCTAATCCAGTCATTTCAACAACGATGGTAAAACGCGGAAACTGGAACCGTAATACGCGCAACGGTCTGCGTGTTGTCAACAAAATGCTTGGCCGTAAAGGTCCAAACACTTATCCGTCCTGCATCTCAGGATATCGGCATGAGGCGCCAGTTCTTGAATGCTATATCTGCATTTTTTACGTATGCTTTGCATATTAACGGAGTGATTTCTTGGAAACGCAGACCCTGATTGCCGTGGGCGGTACTTTTAACGTGGGTTTGCCGATCTTCAAGCCGGCGCTGGGCTCATTGGGTCGCGTCGCGCCCCAGCCCAATATTGTTTGTCGGCAGGCCGGCAACGATTGTTAGCAGCTTGATTTGTTTGTAGTCGCCGCGAAACTAGCCGGAGCGCCCCGTCATGCAAGCCTTGATGCCCGGAATCGCTGGTACGAGTCGCCGGACTGGCAGTAACATCTCCGATGAGCGGCTATCTAAAGGCGAAAATTGCAAACCCTAGCATCGGCGAGCATCTCGGGGCAAAAAATGCGAAAATGCCCCGCCAGTATTAGTGTTAGATATTGCCGTCATCCACGCTGATCAATCCTTGGCGTACGGCGAATAGCACGAGGCCGGCGATATCGTGGATGTCGAGGCGTTGCATCAACGTCGCGCGGTGGGTCTCAACGGTCTTGACGCTGATGTTTAACTGATACGCAATTTCCTTGGTGCTTTTGCCCTCGGCGATGAGTTGCAGGATTTCACGTTGGCGCGCGGTCAGTGCATCCATCGACGATTCTTGTGGTTGCTGCTGACCTTGCAGAAAGCCCGAGACGATATGTTTGGACACGCGTGGCGACAGGTAAACTTCGTCGCGCAGCACGACTGAAATCGCCATCTTCAGATCCAGCGGCGCGGAGTCTTTTACCAGATAGCCGGACGCGCCTGCCTTGATTGCCCGGCGGACGAAATCCTCGGTGGTGTGCATCGATAAAATCAACACCCGCGTGGAGGGCACCTCGGCCATGATTTGCGCGGTGGCGTCGATGCCGTTAAGTTCTTTCATGGAAATATCCATGATGACTAAATCAGGTTTGTGCTGTTTCGCGAGTGCGACGGCTTCACGGCCATTGCTGGCTTCAGCAACGATTTGCGTGCCGCCAAGTTCCTCCACCAGCGCGCGGATGCCTGCCAATACCAGCGCATGGTCGTCTGCAAGCAATATGCGAGTCAAGCTCATTGGGCCTCTAAGAATCGTTGTTCGTCACTAGTTTCTAAGGCGACGTGATCGGGGGTGTCGAGCGTGAATGTGGCTTGAACGCTAGTACCAGCGCCAAGTTTGGTGCGAATCTTAAGCCTGCCGCGTGCCAGCTCAGCGCGCTCTTCCATGCTCAGCATGCCAAGACTTCCGGATATGCTCGCTTTTTTGCGTGCCGTGTTCATTTCGAAACCCATGCCGTCATCGCGGATTTCAAGATTCAGGAGCCGGTCGGCGAGCTCAACCCGAATAACAATATGTTCTGCCTTGGCATGGCGCGTTGCGTTGTTAAGTGCTTCCTGCACGATCCGATAGCACGCCGTTTCAAGATCAGGCGCCAGACGTTCGCCCATGCCCACAAACTCGCACCTGACATCAAGACCGGTAGCGTTTCGTTGATGATTGGCCAACCAACCCAGCGCGTCCTCAAGTCCCAGCTGGTCCAGCTGCGGTGGGCGTAATTCAAGGGACAAATTGCGAAGCTTGTTTAGCGTCGTATCAGCAATACTCAAACACTCCGTAAGCAAGGCCTCGTGCTGCGTATCAACACGCTGGGCGAGTCGATGCAGGCCGATCTTGAGCGCGGTCAGTGATTGCCCGATATCGTCGTGTAGTTCTCTTGAGATGGCGCGCTTTTCATCTTCTTGAATACTGAGGACGCGTTTTGACATCTCTTGCAGCCGCTTGTTGGCGTTGGCCAGAGCACGGTGCGCGAGCATCCTGTCCGTCACATCCTCGTGCGATATCACCGCGCCGTCGGTGCTGTCTTCCAGCGGCATCGTGCGCGCCAGAAACCAGCGCATTCCGCCGACGCCGGTACGCTGATATTCCACTGACGCAAAATTTGCCTCGCGACTGATGATGGATCGAATCGCTTTTAATTGTCGGGTCGCCAAATCTTCGCCGCGCTCGGCCGCGTCGCTGAGTAGATTGAGATAGTTGGTGCCGACAATTGCGGGGAAGTTGTGTAGCCTGCCGCGGTTATCAGTTGAGTCTTCCCATGCTTTATTAGTCGCGACAATGGTTCCCATTCCATCCAGCACAGCAATGCGCGTGCTGAGCGAATTGAGAATGCCGCGTTTCATGGCTTCGCTGGTGCGTAGTGCTGACTCTGCCAGCGCCTTTTGTTTGGCAGAGAACCGACGCTCGATGGCGACTTCGATTGCATTGGGCAGGCGACCAAGACGATTTTTCAGCAGATAATCGCTCGCGCCATTGCGCATGGCATTGACGGCCGCATCTTCGCCGATATGGTGGGAAACCACAATGAACGGAATATCCAGATTCCGCTCGCCAAGAATTTGCAGCGCGCGCGCGGCGCTGAAGGAGGGCATATGAAAATCGCACAGCACTACATCGGGAAGGTGCTGGCTGAGTGCTGTGTTGTAATCGGCTTCGGTTTCGGCGTGGCTTGAAGTAAACGTAAATGGCGCATCACGCAGGCAATGTTGTAAAAGTTCAACATCGTCAAGTGAGTCCTCGACCATTAGAAGATGATAGTTTGGCTTCATCGTATCAGACCATTCGGCCGACCGTGCGGTCCAGTGTACGGCCTGATAGCGGCGTCAAATTTTTTAGCTCGAACGGATTGCTTCATTAGTTACCTTAGATTTTGATTAGTATAAATACGAAGAGTGCGAACGTGCAAAGTGTATTTACGGCCTCGAAAACCCTGACCAGAGGCTACGGTCAATGTGCAGGTGAGCTTATGTTTAGCAAACCCCAGCATCGGCGGTGTGTTCTGGCCATTTTGCGCGGTTGAGGCAATCAAATAGGCGAGTTAGGATGATGTAGTGATGAGGCTTCTATGATGATGCGTGGAAGTGATAGTCAACATCTGAAGGCATTGAATAGATAAGCGCTAAAATTGGGCATCGATTCAGGGTTTGATAAAAAGGACGTAAATAATGGCAAAGTGGTTACGGTTTACACACGGCGGAGAGGACAAATTCGGCACACTGGAAGGCGATTTTATCGATATACACAGTGGCGATATGTTCGATCAACCGGTGGCCACGGGGGAGCAGGTTTCTTTGTCGACCGTTACGATTAATGTGCCAACGGTGCCGTCATCATTTCTGGCGCTTTGGAACAACTATCATGCCCTCGCTGCGAAATTAAATAGCGCTATTCCGTCCGAGCCGCTTTACTTTATCAAGGCCGCGAGTTCGATTCTGGCCGCCGGTCAAGCGATTCTGTCACCGGCACATTACCCGGGCAAGGTGGTGTTTGAAGGCGAGCTTGGTATCGTGATCGGGCGCGAAACCTACAACGCTGATGAGATGGAGGCCGAGCGTTCGATTTTCGGCTATACCTGTGTCAACGATGTCACCGCGATCGATATCATCACCCGCGACGCCACATTTGCCCAGTGGACCCGGGCAAAAAGCTTTCCCACATTTGGTGTTTTCGGCCCGGTCATCGCCACTGGTCTTGATCCCGGCATGTTGGTGGTGCGCACCTTGGTGAATGGCGTAGAACGACAAAATTATCCCTGCGCAGATATGATTTTTACACCACGCCAGATCGTGTCGCATATTTCGCGTGACCTGCGCCTGCGCGCCGGTGATGTCATCGCCTGTGGCACTTCGGTAGGCGTCGGCTCACTCAAGCCAGACGCGACGGTCGACGTGGTAATTGATGCAATTGGCTCGCTGACTAACACGTTTCAAAGGCCGGGCATATAGCGCAAGAAATCTATAAACGACGAGCAGCTACCAGCTCATACATGCCTCGTAGCTTGCAACTTCTACCCAATAATGCGGCCATTCAGCGGATAGACGGGATCGTTATAACCGGGCGTTGAAGGATGGCCCGGCGACACCAGCGAATCAATAAACGCTTCATCGTCGCTCGAAATCACCGTGTCTATTGAGGCGAAATAATCTTGCCATTGGGCCAGCGTTCGCGGTCCGGCAATCACCGCGCTCACGGCCTTGTTCGCAAGCACCCACGCGGTGGCGAAATGGGCCAATTGCCGGTTGTTTTTTTCGCAATATATTTTTAGCGTCTGCGCAATCGCCAGTGATTCCTCGCGAAATTCGGTTTCCATCATCCGCTTGTCGCCGCGACCAACCCGACTGCTCGGATCTATCGCTATGTTGCCCGGGGCATATTTGCCGGTCAAAACGCCGCGCGCAATCGGGCTGTAAGGCACCACGCCGATCCCATAGTGCAAACACGCCGGGAGCACTTCGACTTCGGGCTGCCGGTTAAGGAGGTTGTAATACGGCTGGCATACTACCGGGCCTGGCATGTTTAGTTGCGCGGCGAGATGCATCATTTCAGCAATGCGCCAACCGCGAAAATTTGAGATTCCCCAAGTGCGAATTTTACCGTCGCGCAAAAGTTGTTCGATGGCACGCACGGCCTCTTCTAAATCCATCCCGTTAAAATCGCGATGCATGTAATAAATATCGATCGTGCCAGACGCCAGACGTTTTAAGCTCGACTCGCATTCCCGCAGCACCCATGAACGAGTGTATTTTGACTCGTTCGGCCGGTCGCTCATCTTGTTGCCGACTTTGGTCGCCAGCACCCAATGGTCGCGGTCATGTTTCAGTAATTCACCGACCATCAATTCTGATTTGCCGAGCGAATAGACATCGGCGGTATCAATAAAATTCACGCCATGCTCACGCGCGTGCGCAACGATATTGCCGGCCTCTGATAAATCAGTTTGATCGGCAAACATCATGGTGCCCAGGCAGAGACGGGAGACCGAGAGCGCGGACTTGCCCAGTGACGAATATTTCATGTTTGATCCAGACTCAAAAAATATTTACCGGCAGATTAACCGCAGCCACCCGGCAGCACGTTAACGGGAAGGGTGGTTTCATCGCGACCCTGTGCGGTCATACCCTCCGGCGGTTTTTTACCGGCACACACCCATGCAATCGGCACGGTGGGCGCATCCACTACAATCGCGGGCCGCCAGGTGAGCTGTTTGCCCTTGATTGAGGTGTAGGCGCTGTTACCGAAGGTCATTGTCACTGCGCCTTCGGCAACCGACACACTGGACACAAAATTGCCAATGATTTTTTTAGCGGGCGGTGCGCCAGCGGCTTCGTTATCAGCCGGCATTTTGCCCTCGCGCCGATAAAATGCGGCGACGCCATTTCGCGCCAGATCGGCCAATGGCATGCTGTCGGCAATTTGCTGGCGAATCACGGTTCGGTAAAGAGAAGGAACGGCCATTGCGGCCAGAATCGCAATGATCGCAACCACCACCATAATTTCGATCAGGGTAAACGCAAATTGCCGGTGCCTGCTACGCGGGACTAGCAGCGGATTGGCCGCGTTCATGACTGACCCGTTGGCGTGCGGGTCGAAGCTGCTGCTTGTGCCGGACTAGCCACGCTCAAGCCTACACCAGCTTTCACACCAATCGCTGAAGGCTGGGCGAGTCCATCGAAGCAGCTGCTGATCATATGGGCGATGATGGCTTCGCTATCGAGCTTGGAGTAAAGCCTTAAAAAATCGACTGCCGGGTCGCATGAACGTGCATAGAAGCTGAACAAAATCACGTCATCGGGGAGGTCGCTGCGCAGCTCGCCGGTTTGCCTGGCGCGTTTCACCATGGCAGAGACCTGCGCATTAAGTTTCAACACTTTGGTGACATAACGAATATTCTTGAGGAGCATTTCGCGCACCAGCGGGCTGGTTGCTGGTAAGTAGGGCAGGCCGCCGCCGAGCCGTACCCGCAGCGACCAGGCAAGAATAGATTTCATTTTGACCAGCGGTGATTCGGTCGCGGGCAGAGTATCGATAAAATCCAGCGCGCCCTCGATGAGCCGAATCATCGCCGCGCCTACCAGCTGCTCCTTGGAAACAAAGTGCTTGTAGAGACTCGGCTTGGCGATGCCGACATCGGCGGCGACCTCGTCCATGGTCATCAAATCAAAGCCTTTTTGTGCCAGCAGGCGATGTGCGGCATCTAGGATCGCATCTTCGCGCAGCCTAAATGTTTGTTCTTTAAAGGTTATTTTGTCAAGAATACGCATAAGTAAAATTTTTGAACTTATCGGTAATAAATGCTTCAAAGACTCGTGAATTGATTGTATCCGCTCATAGTTATTTTTGCCTTACTTGGTTTGAGGGAATGCGCTGAGTTGCCTTAGTTTTTCAGCAAATCTGTTTCTAACCCCACTTTTTTGCATTTTTGCTGCACTCTTCTCTGCAACATCAACGACACACTTTTTAATCATATCGATTTGTAGATAGTTTCATAGTTACTTTTTGTAGACGCTTTTATAGACACTTTTGTAGACACACCAACCCCTAGGAGATTCAAATGAAATTTGCACTTAAATCAATTACCCGCTCCACTCTGGCGTCGATCGCTGTCGCGTCATCAATGTTCATTGCTGCGGGCGCTTCCGCTGCTGCCAAGGATATTGTCGATACTGCCGTGGCTGCGGGCTCGTTCAAAACGCTGGTAACCGCAATCCAGAGCGCAGGCCTAGTTGACACGCTTAAAGGTAAAGGCCCATTCACCGTGTTCGCACCGACCGACGCAGCGTTTGCGAAATTGCCAGCGGGCACCTTGGAAGCACTGCTAAAAGACAAAGCTAAATTGGCCGGCATTTTGACGTACCACGTGGTACCGGCAGCAGTGATGGCCAAAGATGTAAAAGCTGGCGACGTGAAAACGGTCAATGGTCAGTCCATCAAAATCACCACAGCGGGCGGTAAAGTCATGGTCAACGACGCGACCGTTACATCGACCGACGTCGTGGCCAGCAACGGGGTAATTCACGTTATCGATACCGTATTGCTGCCAAAATAATTCTTCAAACTGTAACGTGTGAAAGAAAAAAGGCGCATTTCACATGCGCCCTTTTTGCTTCAATTATTTTGAGCTTTGACTTGCACGGCTTCCTGTCATTGTAGAAGCATGACCGAAACCCATCACGCCTACACTAATCCCTGAAAACGTTGCGCCCGAGCGATAAATGCGCTGTGTAGCGGTCTTGAAATCTTCCGGTTTTGCATCGGGAATACGCATATAAACCTGCGGATTGCGATCCACCAGCGGGAACCATGAACTTTGCACCTGAACCATGATGCGATGGCCGCGCCGGAAGGTGTGGAGCACATCCGGCATGGTGAAATTAACGGCCTCAACTTTTCCGGGCGTGAAGGGTTGCGGCGTAACGAAACCGTTTCGAAATTTTCCGCGAAACGGCTCTCCCCGAACCAATTGCTGATAACCGCTTAATTGAATCTTGGGGCCCGGCGCGTCTTTTGGTCGGGCGGCATTGTCAGGCTTTTCGTCAGGCAGCTCAGCGGGATAAACGTCGATCAATTTCACCACCCAATCGCTATCGCTGCCACTGGTTGAAACAAAAAGCTTTGGCATAATCGGGCCGGCAATCGTGATGTCCTCTTCCAAAACGTCCGTGGAATACGTCAGGACATCGGTGCGGGTAGACGCAAAACGCTGATCACCGACCATGTATTCCTGCGGCACGCCAGTCGCCGTGTAGGCAATAAAGGGAACCGGCTTCGCCGGATCGCTCACGTATTCGTCATAAGTCGAGGCGTTGCCTTGCGCCCCGCCTTGTGGGCTGCCAGGTTGTGTCCATGTTAATTTTCCTTGCGCGCCAAAGTAAAGCATTTTGGGCTTTGCTTCAGCAGGCGGCCACTGAGGATATTGCCGCCAGATGTTGGTGCCGGTTTCGAATACATGCGCCTCTGCGAATGGTTCTGCCGGTTTTGCACCAGGTAATTTGGGATCATTCGCCGCGGCCGGGCGCAAGTTTTTCTCGAAGAAAGGAAATACGATTTTCTTTTGATAATACTCGCTGGTTTTCGCGGCGAAGTTGACCATGCCGATACGTTCACCGTCATTGCGCGCCCAGCCGCCATGCACCCACGGGCCCATTACCAATCCGTTGTAGATGCCTGGATTACTGGCCTTGATGCTGCGATAAGTAGTCAAGGGGCCTTGCGGGTCTTCGGCGTCAAACCAGCCGCCTACCGTCAGCACGGAGGCTTTAATATTTTTGAGATGGGCTGCGATATTGCGTGACTGCCAGAAATCGTTGTAGGTGTCGTTGGTGATGTTGTCTTTCCACATCACGTATTCCGGCTTGTCGATCTTGCTGTTCAGATTGGCGAGCGTGCCCAGCCCTAAAAAATACTCATAACCGTCTTTGGTGCCGTACTCATACGGGTCCCATTTATTGGGCTTAACGGTTGGGTTTTCCTGACGCTTAAAGCCGGTGTAGAAACCGAAATTGGCGGCGAGCATAAACGCGCCGTTGTGATATGAATCATCGTTCATGTACATATCGGTGACCGGCGCTTGCGGAGACGCCGCCTTGATCGCCGGATGTGAGTCGATGATGCTGGCGGACACGTAAAAGCCGGGATAGGAAATTCCCCATAGCCCAATGCGGCCGTTATTGTGGGGAATATTCTTGAGCAACCATTCCGCGGAATCAAACATGTCCGTGCTTTCATCAACATCGGTGCCCGATTTTTTAGTTTTGTGCGGGGTCATGTCGATAAACGCGCCTTCTGACATATAGCGACCGCGCACGTCTTGAAATACAAAAATATAGCCCGCGCGATCAAACTCTGTAGAGGGTCCCAGCGATTCGCGATACTGATCCACGCCATACGGCGCCACGCTGTACGGCGTGCGTACCATCAGGAACGGCGCAGGCTTGGCTGAATCTTTCGGTGCGTACACCGTGGTGAACAATTTTTTACCATCACGCATAGGAACGCGGTATTCGTATTTTGTGTAATTTTCCTTGATGCTGTAGGGCGGCGGACCATCAGGTTTCGGCTGCGAATGGGCGGTGTAAGGCGCGGCAAGCAACATCGTTGCCACCAGCAAAGCAAATGGCAGCCTACTACTAAAGCGCGCAGAAATTCGGCCTCCCGGCGTCGCCGCGCGGTCTGCAACTCGGTTCGCTACACGGTTCGCTAATGCGAGTTTAGTAAGCTGAACACCCAGCCAAATTGAGCGACCAGACGAAACCGTAGAAAACGCGCGCGACACCAAAGACAACATCGTTAACGACATCAACATGCCCCTATGGAGTGGTGAATCAGAGAATTCATAAAAATCGAATGTGACTTAAAAACGAAACCGCGTGATCGCAACATTTTTACCGCTTGGCAGCATCATATTGGCTTGATCCGCGCCGGTGAAATCAATGCTGATGTTACCGATAGTGGAGTTTCCTGCCGGTGGCTTGTAGGGGCCGGTCAGCGTTTGGCCACCGCGCACCACCAGCAATGCTCCCGTGTATTTGGCAGGTGTCTGCATCGGTCCCGAGCTCAGATACCACACGGGATTGCCGCCTGCATCGTACATAAAGCCCACCATGAAGAGCGAATTGCCCTGCACCTCAATCGAGTAGCCGCGTCCGCTTTCACCGGCATTCCACCACCAGCCATTTTCGCCAGTACCGCCACCGTTGCCACCGAAAACGAAGGTGGTTATCGGCGTCGTACCGCCCGGCCACACCATCGTCGCCGTTGAAGCATCGGTAAACGTCAGGGTAATACCGCCCAAGTCGGCACCAGGTTGCGGCGCAACGTAATTTCCCTCCAAGGTTTGACCATTTTTGAGGGTGGTGGCGCGTCCCGTGAAAACATTGCTCGTGAACGATCCCGATGACGTAAACCATGTCGAGCGTCCGTCGGCCTCATAGTAGTAGCCCGCCATGAACAACGAATCGCCGCGCTTTTCGATAAAGAATCCACGTCCGCTCTCCGCCGCATTCCACCACCAACCGGTATGTGGCGTGTTCCCCGCCGGTAGGGCGCTGCCTGATTTAATGTCGATCGCTGAGGCGTCCAAGGCCGAGCATGCCCCGACACGATTGGCAAGTGACACTACCGCTTTTCCCAATACCGGTGTTTCTGCGGCCGGAATGGTGACCCGAATTTGATTGGCCGCAATTAGTACGGCGGTGCGGCGAACATTGGCGACATAGACTTCACTTGTGGCGGTGAAACCGGTGCCAAAGATATCGAATTCGATCTGAGAATTGAAATTAAACTGAGTCTTGCTCAACGACGTTATGCGCAATGGTTCGTCAACAGTATTGATTTCAGGTGCAGCGTAAGGAATGTCGTTGACGATAAATGTTGCTTGATTGCCGCTGCCTACAAAGTTGCCATTCCAGCGCGTAATTCGCATACCTGCAGGTGGGTTGTAAGTGGCCGTGAGCGCATCGCCAAAGTTGTAAAAACCTTCATCGGGCCCCGCGCGGTCGAGTGAGACACTGCCACAGGATGTTGAGCTGTTATCAATGACGGTATAGGCTTTGAACTGCTTGATGTATCGGGCGGTGTATACCACATTACTGCTTAACCCCCCCGCAGGTTTGGTGACGACGACACGCTCCGGCACGGTTGACGTGGGCCCGCCTTCCCAAGCAACGAACTTGTAGCGAACATTGGTGGTGAGTCCGCGGAAAATAGTCTTGGCTTCAAATTCACGCGATTCACCCGCCGCCCACAAATAGCTGGTGGCGGGTAAATTCTGGTCCGTATTGTTGCTGCCATCCACACGTTTGGTAACCGCGCCCGTGAATTCGCCTCCGGCATGTTCGGCCTTGATTCTCACAAGCGCAGCATCGGTAAAGTTTGCGCTCCATTCTGCCAGCACGTAGTCTGAGCCAACCGACACCGGCCCATTGTGCGGGTTGGATGAACGATTCGAGGCGGACGGGAAGTGAAACAATCCAGTAAATGGACCCCATAGCCCAAACTGAAATCCGCTTGGTGCGACAGCGTTCGCTGTCATTGACGTGTTCGCGCGATAGTAAACACCGGTGGCTCCTGGGAGTGGCTGTGGCGCGGGCGTCAATGTGGCGGTACCGCCGGCCACATTTGAAAACGATCTCACTTCCACGACTTGTGAAAAATGCGCTGTGTAGGTGCTGACGCTGGGACGGTTACTCGGCTGGCCGAGACTTCCATCGCCCGCCACCACCGTGATGGTTTGAGACGGATTCAAATTACCCGCACGATCATTATTCCAGCGCGCGAAGGTCACCAGAGTCCCGCCCGAATTGGAAACGCCTGCGGGGACGCCGAGCGTATGGCTGGAGCCGATTGGCCAATTAAACACGGCCGGTGTTGCGCTGACAACGCCGTCAATCAATACGTTTTGCCCAGCGGGGAATGAATCGATGGTGATGGTGGACTCGACAAAATCGTAAAGTCGGCGAATCGCCTCAAGATCGCCATACGAATAGCGATCGCGCGCGCCGATCGGAATCCCTGCCGGGATCGTATTCAAGCTCGGTTTAAAAACTTTGACGAAACTGAATGCGGAGTAGTGCATGATCGAGCCGTAGTCATAGCCGCCGATATCACGCTGATTGGACGGCGGCTCGTAATTTGCGCCGACGTAAGATGGGTCGATGTTGGAAAGATCAATATTCAGCCAAGTGGTTCGATCTGCGCGCTGTTGTTCGTGATAAAGACCGACCGCATGGCCCATTTCGTGTACCAGCACTCCGCCACTACAGATTTTGCTGCCGCCGATATTCTGCGAGCCGCCCACCCGGCCGACACTGGAAAAACACGAACCGTAATTTTCATCTTCACTTAAATTAAATGAAACATAATCGCCTTGCCCCGAGCGGGGAACCCACTGCATGAAAGGCGCAAGTTGCGCATTCGCTGCGGCGATTGCTGCCGGAACATTGTTATTCGGATCAAGGGTGATCACGTACGGCACTTCGACCACGCCTTGGGCATTGCGCGGCCACAGGCGATTTGCGCCGCCATAGGTGTGCCCCTTGGCGAATGAGGTAAAACCAGGCAACAGAAACTTGCCGTTGGGAGCTTCAGCCCGCATCCGTTCAAGCACCACGCCGGCAGGCCCTAACAAGATATCGCCGTCAGTGATCGCGTAGCCATTAGAGATCGTAAATTTTACGGGCACCCCATCGAGCAAACCACGGTGCATTTTGCCGTTGGCCAGATCGGCATTGGAGATGGATTCCGGTGACAGCGGTGGCGATAGCGCGTGGGCTGGTGAAACCGTCAGGACCGCCACAGCGGCGACCAACAGCGTGCTCACTTTCAACATCAAACCTAGATTGGCGCGCGCATTCGTGAATTTTAGAATGAGGCGTGAAGTGTAAAAACGCATAGCTGTCCTTAAAAAATGTTCGCTTTTGGCATTGTTTCTTAAATCAACCAGTCCCGTATTCTGTCGGAGATTCTGCCCTTTATCCATTGTGCAATGTGTGCGGTATTCAATTTCAAAACCTAGCGCTGGCGCGCTTTCCCAGCTAAAAAGTGCTTAAACTACCCGCCATTGCTAGGGTTTAAAATTCTGAAGCTTGAAACACACATTGGCCCTAGCTACCGGCAGCCCATGAATCCCGCAGAGTAACGGCGCGGTTAAAGACCGGCGTGCCGGGTTTTGAATCCACCCGATCTGCAACAAAATAACCATGCCGCTCGAACTGAAAACGCGCTTCAGCGGCGACGTCGTTCAGCGATGGTTCAAGATACGCGGTAATTACCTGCTTGGATTTCGGATTCAGATCATCAAGAAAATTTTCAGTGCCACGTCCGGGGTGCGGTGCGGAAAAGAGGCGGTCAAACAATCTGACTTCTGCCGGCACCGCATGCGCCGCTGACAGCCAATGAATATTGCCCTTTACCTTGTACGTGTCTGAGCCTGGTGTGCCGGATTTGGAGTCCGCCATGTATTCGCAATGCACCGCCGTGATGTTGCCCGCCGCATCTTTATCCGCGCCAGTGCATTTGATGACGAATCCATAGCGCAGTCGCACCATATTGCCCGGGTACAGCCGGAAAAAACCTTTGGGTGGTGTGGTTTCAAAATCCTCGCGCTCAATCCACAATTCGCTCGAAAATGGCATAGCGCGTTTGCCCAGCTCAGGTTTTTGCGGATGATTGGGTGCCAAGCATTCCTCCCTCTGACCTGCCGGATAATTATCAATAATCAGCTTGAGCGGATTCAGCACAGCGACTTTGCGCAAACATTCTTCATTCAATACGTCGCGCTGACAATCTTCGAGCACGCTCATTTCAATCCAAGAGTCAGATTTTGAAACGCCAATCCGCTGCGCGAATAGTTTGAAGCCATCCGCCGTAAAGCCGCGACGGCGTGCACCGACCAGCGTGGGCATGCGCGGGTCATCCCAGCCGTCGACGTGCTGCTGTTCGACCAACTGGCGCAAATAGCGTTTGCTAAGAACGATGTAAGTGAGGTTCAGGCGCGAGAATTCGATCTGTTGCGGCAACGGTGTGTTGAGTGCTCCAAACGCCGCCAGCTTTTCCAACAGCCAATCGTAGAACGGGCGCTGATCTTCAAATTCCAACGTGCAAAGCGAGTGCGTAATATTTTCCAGTGCATCTTCAATCGGATGTGCATAGGTGTACATCGGATAGATGCACCATTTATCGCCGGTGCGATGGTGATTAACGTGTTTGATACGATAAATCGCCGGGTCGCGCATGTTGATATTGGGTGATGCCATATCAATTTTCGTGCGCAGAATGTGGGTGCCATCGGCATGTTTGCCATCGCGCATCTCACGAAATAATTGCAAATTCTCAGCGACGCTGCGATCGCGATACGGTGAATTTTTGCCCGGTTCAGTGAGTGAACCACGTGTCGCCCGCATCTCGTCCGCTGATTGCGAATCCACATAAGCCAAACCATGCTCAATCAGCGTCTCGGCAAAGGTATAAAAATAGTCGAAATAATCGCTCGCGAAGTAAAGATGGGACGCACCGTTTCTATCGTAGTCGCAGCCCAGCCAGTGGACGGACTCGATAATCGAATCTACATATTCCTGATCTTCTTTTTCCGGGTTGGTATCGTCAAAGCGCAGATGGCAAACGCCCGCGTAATCCTCAGCCAAACCGAAATTCAGCAAAATCGATTTCGTATGGCCAAAATGCAAATAGCCATTGGGCTCAGGTGGAAAGCGGGTGCGGATTTTGGCGGGATCAAGCGCTGCTTTAGCCTGCATTACGGCGGGACCGGGTATGCCGCTCCACGTGCGCGTAGCGTATTTCCCCGCCGCTAAATCAGCATCAATAATGTTGCGGATAAAGTTGCTGGTCTGTGTGGCTTTAGTGGGTTCGGTGGATTCAGCGGGTTTATTGGTGTTGCCGTTCGACATAATCAAGTTTGATGTGCGTAGAGGAGCTTGATTATCGCCTAGAAGCGCGGGTTACTGCATTTTTCTGCTTTCGCGTGCGTTGCCAAAACTCCTTTCGAACATCGAGATTAAGCTGGGTCTGCAGCCGCAATTGAAACCCACTTTTGTTCTATTTCACGCCAGCCGCAGTCCCTGTCAGCGCTCGCCTGCCGCGGTTTTCATCCACCCGAGCCAGAACCAGCAGCGCGGCTAAAAAAAACACGCCTGTTATCAGCATCGCCAACCGGTGGTTATTGTTGGTGATCCATGTCACCGCGCCGTAGGTGAGCGGGCCCAATACGGCGGCGAGTCGGGTAGCCACGCCCCACAGCCCGAAAAATTCTGCGGCTCGCTCAGTCGGTGAAAAATACGCCACCAGCGCACGCCCGGCGGATTGGCTCGACCCCATGCAAATTCCGGCTAAATTTGCCGCCACCCAAAATAATCCGCGGGTGGTCGCAAACCAGGCAAAAACGACCATCAAAATCCAGCCAACCAAGGTAATGGCCAACGCGCGTTTTTTTCCAATGAGATCTTGCAAATAACCAAACCCGAACGCGCCAACACAGGCCGTCACATTGACAATCAACACCAGTATTAGCGTGTCCTGCGTGGTGAAGCTCATCACCTCTTGGGCATAAATTGCGGCGAGGGTGACCACGGTCGAAACGCCGGCTTGATAACAGGTGCCGCATGCAAAAACCAAAATCAAATCGCGGTAGCGGGATGCTTCCCGTGCGGACTGTGTCAGCCGCGTCCACGCGCCTTTGGAAGTGGTGCTTTTTGGCGCAGGGGACGCACGTTCCTTCAAAAAAATAAATGTCACCGAAGCGCCTGCGGCATAAACAGCAGCGGTGATCAACATGGTCAGTGCAATGGCGTCGGTGGTCTTTTGTCCCCGCGATTCAGCACCCATGATCCACATCAGGCTGAGCCCTAACGCCACCAGGCCGCCGACGTAGCCCCAGCTCCATCCCCACCCCGAGACTTTGCCGAGTGCGTCTGGTTTCGCCAATTCGGGCAAAAACGCAGCGGTAATGTTTTCGCCCACCGCGTAGCAAAAATTGGAGATAACAATCATCGTGATCGCCAGATAAATGGCACCCGGGCCCGCAAAGTAGAGCAGGGCCGTACTCGCCACGCAGCCCGCTGTTGCAAAAAACAGCACCCGCTTTTTGGCGGCATGCGCATCGGCATAAGCGCCCAGTAATGGTCCCGCCACCATCACCGCGACATACGAAACCGCTAGCGTTGCCGTCCATGCAAAAGTGGCCCAGTCAGCACCACCCGCAATTACCGATACGAAATAGGCATTGAATACCGCTGTGAGTACTACCGTGGTGTAACCAGAGTTGGCGAAGTCATACATCGCCCACGCGAAAACCTCGCGCTTTTTGACACCTTCATTTAAGGCGGAACTCATGCGCGCAATCATACGCGAGCAATGTGGCGGTGCAGTTTGAGAGCGCAGTTTGACAGGATGTGAAGCTGATCCTGCGGCCCGATTAGCGCCCAAGCGCAAGTTGGCGGGGGTGTTACTGGAGGTTGTGATGTAGGAAAAGCTTGGCTTTTTCCCAATCGCGCTCTACGGTGCGGGTGCTTAGACCGAGCGCTTCAGCGATTTGTTGTTCATTCAGGCCGCCGAAATAACGCATTTCCACAACGAGTGCCAAACGCTCATCAATCGCCGCCAATTCCTGCAACGCGTCATGAATACGCATTACTTCATTTTCCGGCGCACACACTGACTCGACAATGTTGGTATTCAGCGTGGCGTCAACCGCATCGCCACCGTGTTTAAGCGTCAACTTTTGTCGAACCATGTCCACAACAATGGATCGCATCACTCGCGATGCGTATGACAAAAACCCGAGGCGGTCTTTGAGAACGAAGTTCGCCGCGCTGATAAATCGAAAATAGGATTCGTGCACCAGACCGGTAGTGTCGAGTGCGGTTAGATCGTTGGAGCGTCGCAAGCGCGCATGCGCCAATCGGCGTAAATCATCATAGAAGGACGCAAATAACTCATCCACCGGCATTTGATGGTTGTGCGCATGCAAGGCGGGTTGCGCGCCGTGTGCGGCGGGAAAAACGGTGGTGGCGCTGTTCATGGTTCGTCTCTTTAATCGCTGAACAAATGCGGATGGCAGGTTAAAGAATGCGCGTTGCTGTTCCGCCTTTTTTCAACTAAGCCATTAGCATAGCAGCATGAAAATACGGCGCAATCCCCCAATTGCGGGATTGGGTGAAGTTCGAAATGTTGTTATTTCAGCCCAGCAGACCCTAGCACTGCAAACCACTTCAGGCCATTTATGCCTCGAACGCAAGGCGGGGCTTGCACTTTCCTATGCAGACTTGAATTGCGGAATCAAAAATAAAGTGTGTTTGTTTGTCCGAATTCGCGCCGCAATAACGTTTTCACTAGTAAGCCCTGATTTTTTGCGGTTCGGGCTTCGATCAATCGACGACAAAAGGAGCGCGTATGAACCCGAATCTGGACAAATTTTTTCAAGGCATAGGCGAAGGCAGCGTTCAGTCTTCATCTCAAGAGTCGCGGCACCGTGACGTGGTGTTCGCTGGACCCGATAAGCGGGAGCTCGGCGAAAAACGCTTGCGTCAACAAAAGATTAACGAAAGCGCAAAAAAGATCGTCGTGATTACCTTCATCTGGGCTGCGATTTTTGTCGGTATCGTAATCGCGGCAGTAACAGGTCGATGATTTTTGTAGATCGT
This sequence comes from Burkholderiales bacterium, assembly GCA_038224475.1. Lineage (GTDB taxonomy): Bacteria > Pseudomonadota > Gammaproteobacteria > Burkholderiales > Usitatibacteraceae > UKL13-2. The sequence goes on along the minus strand of JBBRFJ010000012.1, from coordinate 17,098 downwards.
CATTTGTATAAATCACCAACAATCTGTTGCTCGCGTCACAAGAAGGATTAAACATCAATATTGTCATCAAGCAATTTGAGCACCCGATAGCCGAGGTTTATGGTTTAAGCGAGGACGACACCTATCAACGGTACGCAGATGAATTTAGAAGCGCCAAAACGACCAACTCTGTTGGCTGCACTTTTGAGCGGTCAGCTCGTGCCATTAGCGGTAAAGCTTCTTTGTATGCGCTGATGATGGCGATGTGGGGCGCGATTATTTTCGGCGTGGTGATGTCGATCCTGTTTGGCGGCTGAAATCCACGATTGCAAAATGGACGCCGGCAAAATGACCGAGGCTAGCGTTAGCGTGCGTCTCGCCCGCTGGCGCGACGATTTTGATACGCTTTCAGATGTGTGTAAGCGACATTGATGATCGTGCCATCGAGTCCATGTTCGCGGGCTTTGGTCAGCATGTAGCCCACAATATGATCGGCCTCCACCTCATGGCCCGCCTCAAGATCGCGCAGCATTGAGGCGGTCAGCGTTGAGCCGCTTGAATTAAGCACGTTGTCAAAACGGACCAACACCGCGTCGCGTGGCGGATAGCCTTCGCGGCGCGCAATTTCAATGGCGCAATCGGAGTACTGGCGCATCAATAATTTTCCGCCCGGCGTGGCCAGCACTTCGCCCACGGTCGCGCGCATCAGGCAGGTAATGCCCGCAAGCGTGGAAAGAAAAGCAACTTTTTCCCACATGTCGAGCATGATGTTTTCAGAGACACGCCAATCGACGAGGGTGCTCGCAAAGGCGTCGCCAAGCGCGTCCGCAACCGCCTGCTGCTCAGGCTCACGAGCTCCCCACACGATGTTGTGGGTCGGCCCCATGATTTTGACAATGCCTGCGCTGGTGAGAGTGGCCGAGATTTGGCAGCTCCCACCCATCACGCGCGCCTTGCCGAACGCGCGGTCAAGACTATCAAGGTGCGCAATGCCGTTTAGTAGCGGTACGACCACGGTATGCGCCGCCATGACCGGCGCGATCGCGGCGATGCTGGCATCGAGATCGTAAGCCTTACAGGCAAGAATGATGACGTCAAATACAGGCTTGGTCGAACCTTCAAAATCGGAGGCAATGGCAGTTTTGACTGCCAGCGAGGTGTTGCCGCCCTGCGTTTCGAGCTGTAGTCCATGTTCGGCAATTTGCGCGGACCGTCGCTCGCGAACCAGAAAGGTGACGTCAGCGCCTGCCTCGTGCAACCGACCCCCAAAATAGCCGCCGGTACCGCCGGCACCGAGGACGAGAATCTTCAGCTTGGATTGAGAGGGCGCCATGGCGTTATTCATTTCGCCCCGTCAGTCGACAAGGTGGCTAATTTTGGTGCAGTCGTTTTAGTTTGTAAAAATGCGACGGCGGCTTCGAGAGCGCGGTCCCGGTTCAGCATGATGTCAGCTTTTGCCAGCGGCAATTCCACATCAGGGTTGACCCCTTCGCCCTCCACGCGTTTGCCTTTTGGCGTGACAAATCCCATTTCACTATAGGCCAGCTGTCCGCCACCGGGTACATCGGCATAACCCATATAGCCCAATAAACAGCCACAGCTACGCGTGCCGATGATCGTCGCGCGGCCCAAATCTTGCAAGGTTGCGCTGAATACTTCTGAGGCCGATGCGCTATTCTGGTTCGTCAGGATCACCAGCGGCTGGGTATAAGCGCTTGCCTTGGAACCGTTAAATTCGGGCTCAAGTTTGGTGGTCTCGATGAAGAATAAGCTTGGCGCTTTACCGGTGCGGGTAAGGATTTTGCTGCCTTTGGTTTTGTCGCTCAAAAACTTGGTGATTAAGTCCTCGGACATGGATAGCGATCCGCCGCCGTTATTGCGCAAATCGATAATCATGCCCGGTGTGTTTTTCATTTTATCGACGGCTTTCAAAATTTCCCCCTCCAGCGAGCCGATGAAATTTGAAAAACGGATATACCCAAAGCCCGAGGGCAATACACGTTGTACAAACTCGGGCGATGTTTTAAATGCCCGGCGCTTCAGTGTCGCGGTAATTTCCCCTGCTTTGTTGGCTTTGCCGTTGTCGCCACCATCGGCGCGAACGAAGGTCATTTCGACTGCGGTGTCAATTTCACCGGCAGAAATTTTGCGCAGCGCGCCACGGCTGCGCGCCCATGCGGTGGACGAATCACGGGCTTCGGAGATCAGACGCTGATAAAGGGTCAGCGCGGGCTCGCCATTGATTGTTTTTATCAGCATACCCGCCCGCACGCCAGCCCAATAGGCGTCCGACTCGACGTTAACGCCGGTCACCGTCAACGCTCCATCCAATTCCTGAAATGTAAATCCGAGCGAATGCGATTCGTTGGCGCGTTGCTGGGCGACCTGTTTTGGCGATTGCACACGGGTATGCGAATCCTTGAGCTGGCCGGTCATTTTGTCGAGCAGCTCCCAATAGTCGTCGTCAGTTTTTGTGGCCAAAAGTAGCGGCTCATATTTAGCACGCACGACCTGCCAATCGACACCATTTAACTTGGGGTCGTAATACTTTTCGTTAATCGTGCGCCAGACATAGTTAAGCGCTTCGCGCTTCCAACTATCGCCGCCTACGCTAGGCACCGGGGTGTCGGCGAGCGGCGGCGCGACATAAATACGGCCAATGATGTTGTGAGGATCAACCAACGCGCAGCCGGACAGGGCGGTCGCGAGTACCAAAAGGGGTAGGACCAAGCCAGTAAGTCGGGAGGGGCGGAAAGGGTAGGAAGCGGGCATAAATGTTTTTCTAACGAATATTTAATAGAAGTAAAAAGTTTACACGTTGATTTTGGCGGCGGCACATGCTTCACCCCATAATTCGGGGGTTTCGTCGCATTGTGAGCGCGACTAAAAAGTGCCTGTGTGACCATGATTTAGTTGGTATAGCTTTTTCACCCGAGGCTAGACCTCAGACGGGCCAGACTTTTCGTCGCATCCATTTTTAAATAATCCTACAATTTCCAGTCGGAGCATCAATATGGAACTCACCATCCGCGGCCTCTCCAAGACTTATCCCAACGGCGTGGAGGCCCTCAAAAACGTCACGTTATCGATCCCAGCCGGCATGTTTGGGCTGTTGGGGCCGAACGGCGCAGGTAAATCAACGCTGATGCGCACGCTGGCGACGTTGCAGGACGCCGATCACGGTTCGGCGATGATGGGTAACCTTGATGTGCTCAAAGACAAAGACGGGGTGCGCCGGATATTGGGTTATCTGCCACAAGATTTTGGCGTTTATCCCAAAGTGACCGCGTGGGATTTACTTAATCATTTGGCTGAATTGAAAGGGCTCAATAATCGCGGCGAGCGTCAGGATGTTGTGATTGGTTTGCTGCATCAAACCAATTTATTTAATGTCCGTTTCAAAGCGCTGGGTGGCTTTTCAGGCGGCATGCGTCAACGTTTCGGTATTGCGCAAGCGCTGCTGGGCGATCCGCGACTGATTATCGTTGACGAACCCACGGCCGGCCTTGATCCTGAAGAGCGGGTGCGTTTTCATAACCTACTGGCCGAGATTGGTGATGATGTGGTGGTCATTTTATCGACCCACATTGTTTCTGACGTCAGTGATTTATGTCCCAATATGGCCATCATCAACAAGGGTGAAGTACTGCTCACTGGCCGCCCGAATGAGTTGATTGCCGGCCTCAAAGGCCGCACCTGGTCTGCCTCGGTGCCGCGATCCGATCTGGAAGAAGCCAAGAAAAAATTCCCAGTCATCTCAACTCGACTTATTGGCGGACAAACGCTGATTCATGTCATCAGTGATTCCGCTCCCGGCCCCAGCTTCGAGGCCATCACGCCGACCTTGGAAGATACCTATTTTGCCGCGATTGGCGGCTTTCTTGAGCCGCAGCAAAACCGCGTCTCGCAAGCTGCGGCATAGGGCTTCAGCATGTTCAAAGCTATTGCGTTATTTGAAATCAAAACCCGCCTATCGCGAATCTCGACTTGGGTATATTTTGGCCTATTCCTGCTTATCTCATTTTTATGGATCGCGGCGGCGGGCGGGCTTTTTAAAGAGGCAAACGTCACCTTCGGCTCGGGTAAGGTGTTTGTAAATTCTCCGTTTGCGCTAGCTACCACGATCTCGGTGCTGGGTATGTTCGGCCTCATCATTGTGGCCACCATCATGGGCCGCGCGGTGCAGTCTGATTTTGAATACCGCACGCATCATTTTTTATTCACGGCACCGATCACAAAAACTCAATATCTGGGTGGCCGCTTTCTCGGTGCCCTCGCAATCGTGCTTGGGATTTTTTCGAGTGTGGGTATCGGTGCGGTGTTAGCCACCTTGCTGCCCGGCATGGATACAGACCGGATGGGCCCGAATCGGTTCGTGGCCTATTTGTGGCCGTACGTGCTGATTCTATTTCCCAATGTGCTTTTGATTGGTGGCGTGTTTTTTATGATTGCCACGCTCACCAGAAAGATGCTGCCGGTTTATGTCGGCAGCGTCCTATTGTTGCTGGGGTATTTGATCGCATTGCAACTGGTCCGCGATATCGACAATAAAGTTTTCGCGTCAATGCTCGATCCATTCGGCACCATCGCAATGGGCCGGGTGACCGAATATTGGACGGTCGCCGAACGTAACGTCAAGCTGATCCCGATGGAGGGGGTCTTTTTATGGAATCGCCTACTTTGGTCTGGTGTGGGGATCATTGCCATCGCGCTTTGTTTCTGGCGGTTTAGCTTTGCGCAATTTGCAGCGGAAGGGATGTCGCGTAAAACCTCCGGCCCACCGCCTGCAGAAACCGCCACCGAGCTGGCGCGCATGGCTGCTCTGGGCATTGGCCAAAATCAGGCTGCCAATTTACGGTTGGTGATCAGCCCCGACGAGCCGCGTGGTTTTGCCATGTTGCCGCGAATGGTGTGGCTCAATTTTACCGAGACCATAAAAAGTGTTTATTTCGGGGTGCTGGTGTTTGCGGGGGGGCTATTCATGATTCTAGCCGGCACTGCGATTGGCAAAATTTATGGCACCGCCACCTGGCCCGTGACCTATCAGGTGGTGGAGATCGTCACGGGTGGGTTTGGGCTTTTCATGCTCATCATCATTACCCTTTACGCGGGCGAGATGGTGTGGCGCGAGCGCGACCAGCGCATCGACCAGATCGTTGATGCCATGCCTGCGCCGACCTGGCTGCCGATTACTGCCAAGCTATTGGCGCTGATGCTGGTGCCGCTTTTACTGCAGGTGTTTTTGCTCTCCTGCGGTATCGGTATGCAGGTATTCAAAGGCTATTACAACTTTGAATTTGGCGTGTATCTAAAGAGTTTGTTTGGTTACAACTTGTTAGGTTCATGGCTAATCTGCGCTCTCGCGATCGCCGTCCACAGCTTGGTGAACAATAAATATGTTGGCCATTTTGTGATGATTGCGTATTACATCGCGATCAGCTTTTCAGGCCTGCTGGGGTTTGAACATAACCTTTACAAATACGGCGCGGCACCGAGTGAACGCTATTCCGACATGAATGGCTTTGGCCAATATGTGTTTAGGGAGGGCATCTTCATGGTTTATTGGACGGCGGCGGCTGCGCTGCTGGTCGTCGCGGCTTACTTGTTCTGGAGCCGAGGCACAGCCACCAGCTGGCACGAACGGGTCGTGATCGCGCGCGCCCGGTTCAGTGAACGTGTCTGGAAAGCCATGGCGATATTTAGCCTGTTATTCGTGGGCTTGGGCGGATATATCTTTTACAACACCAATATTCTAAATCTGTATCAAACCAGCGCGGAACGCGAACGGCAACAGGCCGATTACGAAAAGCAATACAAGGCCACCCGCCTGGAGCCGCAGCCGAAAGTGGTGGGAGTGAAAGTAAATGTCGAATTATTTCCGAGCACACAGCGTGTGCGCATGAGCGGTACTTACCGGCTAGAGAATAAAAACAATGTGCCGGTCGGAAACGTACGGCTTGCCTTCTTTTCGGCGCGGGAGCTGCAATATGACCAGTTGGAATTTGATCAAGCGACCGAGCTTGAGAGCAACGACGAGGCGATGGGCTTACGCAACTACAAACTCAAAACGCCGCTTGCGCCTGGCGGCAAACTTTTACTGAATTTTGACTTAAGTTTGCCGACGCGCGGGTTTTCGAACAGCGGCGCCAATACCAGCGTCGTGAGCAACGGCACCTTTATAAATGCGCGCCAGGTTTTGCCCGTTATTGGTTATCAGGATATGGCGGAACTTTTGCAGGACAAAGATCGCAAAAAGTATGGCCTGAAACCCAAAGAGCGGATGCTTGATCGCGACGATCCCGACGGTCTGAACGTAAATTACCTCACCAACTTTGCGGATTGGATCGATTTCGAAGCGACAGTCAGTACCGAGGAAGATCAGATTGCGATTGCGCCCGGCTACTTGCAGCGCGAATGGACAGAGGGCGGGCGCCGTTATTTTAATTTCAAAATGGACGCGCCGGTACTTAACTTCTTCGCGTTTCAATCCGCCCGCTATGACGTGAAGAGAGACGTGTGGAAAGGCCCCAACGGTGATGTGTCGATTGAGGTTTACTACCATCCCGGACACACCTTCAATCTCGACAGCATGATTGCGTCGTCCAAGGCCTCGCTGGATTACTACAGCAAAGCGTTTGGGCCCTATCAGCACCGGCAATTCCGGATCATTGAATTTCCGCGTTATCAGGAATTTGCCCAAGCCTTCCCAAACACTATTCCCTACTCGGAGGGGCTGGGGTTTATCGCCCGAGTTGATCCCAGCGACGAGAAGGATATCGACTATCCGTACTACATTACTGCCCATGAGGCGGCTCACCAATGGTGGGCCCATCAAGTTATCGGCGGCAATGTTCAGGGCGCGACAATGTTGTCGGAATCACTCGCTCAATACTCGGCGCTCATGGTGATGAAGCGCAAATTTGGTGAAGCCAAGATGCAGAAATTCTTAAACTACGAGCTCGATGGCTATCTCAAGGGCAGGGCGTTTGAACAGAAAAAAGAAGTGCCGCTGGGACGCGTTGAAAATCAGCAATACATTCACTACCAGAAGGGTAGTTTGGTGATGTATGCGCTGCAAGACTACATTGGCGAAGATAACCTCAACCGCGCCATCAAAGCGTTCCGCGATGAGACTGCTTACAAAGGCCCGCCCTATCCCAATGCTGGCATGCTGATTCAGCGTATTCGCGACGTAACACCGCCACACTTGCAGTATGTGATTGACGATTTATTTGAATCCATCATCATCTTTGATAACCGCGCGACCAAGGCAACCTACAAACAGCTGCCGAACGGGAAATTTGAGGTGACGCTGGCAGTCACGGCAAAGAAGCGCAAATCCGATGATCTTGGCAAAGAAACCGATGCCCCGCTCAACGATTGGATTGATGTCGGCGTGCTGGACGAAAAAGGCGTGCCTCTGTTTATCGAAAAGCGCAAGATCGAAAAAGAAGAAACCATCCTTGTTCTGACGGTCGATAAAAAGCCCGCGAAGGCCGGCATTGATCCGCTCAACAAGCTGATTGACCGGCGGCCTAAAGATAATGTCGTGGCGGTCGAGAAGGCATAATCGCGTCTTGGCGAGCACCAAATGGCCTAGCTCTCGTCCAAGCGTAAGCCTTGCTGGGCTTGCCGTTTCGGGCAGAAGTATGCCAAAAGGCGCTCCAGGATTGGTGTTTTCAGCTGGCTATGTCCAATTATGGTGGGTTTGAAACGTGTGAGATGGACGGCTGAGGGGCCCGAATTTCGCTATCTCACACCCTGAAAACATACTTTTCCGGTACACTTGCGCGCGCCATCCAACGGGAACAAAATTCCACAAGGATTCCGCCGCTCGCGTGCTTCATAATGAAGTCACGCTAACGCCCAAATGGGCCCCAAAACACGATTTTGAGGAGTTTTGAATGTCTGCTGTATTGTCGCAATCTCTCGTTCCTGCATCCCCTCACGCATTGCCAGAAATTTCCCTCGACGATAAATATTTGCTCGAGCACGGGCGCGCGTTTATGACTGGAACGCAAGCACTGGTGCGGCTTCCCATGATTCAGCGGCAGCGCGATCTGGCCGCTGGCCTGAATACGGCGGGCTTTATTTCCGGCTATCGTGGCTCGCCCCTGGGTGCGTATGATCAGGCGCTGTGGAAGGCAAAAAAATTCCTTAAAGAAAATCATGTCTTCTTCACTCCTGGCGTCAACGAAGAATTGGCCGCTACGGCTGTCTGGGGTTCGCAGCAAGTAGGCCTGTTTGAAGGTGCGAAATACGACGGCGTATTTGGCATCTGGTATGGCAAGGGCCCGGGTGTAGATCGTTCGGGCGATGTGTTCAAGCATGCAAACGCGTTCGGTACCTCCAAGCATGGCGGCGTGTTACTGGTGGCGGGTGACGATCACGCTTGTAAATCTTCGACCCTGCCACATCAGTCGGAACATATTTTTGATGCAGCAATGATCCCGGTTTTGTACCCGACCGGCGTGCAGGATATCCTGGAGCTGGGGCTGCATGGCATTGCGATGTCCCGCTACTCCGGCTGCTATGTTGCGTTCAAATGTATTTCAGACACGGTCGATGCGTCTGCGTCGGTCCTGATCGATGTTGACTCGCCTAAAATTATTCTGCCGGAAGACTTTAAACTTCCCGCAGCGGGCGTCTCGATCCGCTGGCCCGATACGCCGCTTGATCAAGAGCTGCGTTTACAACACGATAAAATTTACGCGGCGCTGGCGTATTGCCGCGCTAATAAGTTGAATCGCATCACCATCGGAGCAAGTGATTCCGGCAAACCTGCGCGCTTGGGCATTATTGCGTCCGGCAAGAGCTACCTCGATACTTTGCAGGCGCTCGAAGACTTGGGCATTGACGAACGCCACGCGGCTGAGATCGGCTTGCGCGTGATGAAGGTAGGAATGCCGTGGCCGCTGGAGCCGACGCATGTCCGTGAATTCGCACAGGGCTTGGAAGAGATTTTGGTGGTCGAAGAAAAACGCCAGCTGATCGAATATCAACTGAAGGAACAGCTCTACAACTGGCGGGACGATGTGCGTCCGCGCGTGATCGGTAAATACGACGAACACGGCGAATGGGAAACACACCGTGCGCCATGGCTTCTGCCGGCTGCCGGTGAATTAACGCCGGCCATGATTGCGCGCGTGATTGCCGCCCGCATCGCAAAATTTCACACCAGCGCGATTATTCAGACGCGTTTGAAATTTTTGGAAGCGAAGGAAGCCGCACTCGCGAAGCCCCGCGCAAAAGCCGCCCGCATCCCTTATTTCTGCTCCGGCTGTCCGCACAACACCAGCACCCGCGTACCCGAAGGCTCGAAGGCGCTGGCCGGTATTGGCTGTCACTATATGGCGGTGTGGATTCGCCCCGAAGAGACGATGACCTTCACCCAAATGGGCGGCGAGGGCGTGCCGTGGGTCGGGATTCAGCCGTTTACGAATACCAAACATGTGTTTGCGAATTTGGGTGACGGCACTTACTTCCATTCGGGTTTGCTCGCGATCCGCGCGGCGGTTTCAGCAAACGTAAACATCACTTATAAAATCTTATTTAACGACGCGGTCGCGATGACCGGCGGTCAGCCTGTCGATGGCCCGCTGACCGTGCCGCAGATTACGCGGCAAGTGGCGGCTGAAGATGTGGGCAAAATTTATGTGGTCACCGATGAGCCGGATAAATATCCTGCTGGTGCGGATTTTGCGCCGGGCGTGGTCATCCGCCATCGCGATGAATTGGATGCGGTGCAGCGAGAATTACGTGAAATTTCCGGCGTGACGATTCTGGTTTATGACCAGACATGTGCAGCCGAAAAACGTCGCCGCCGCAAACGTGGCTCGTTCCCAGATCCGCAAAAGCGCGTCGTGATTAATGAAGCCGTGTGCGAAGGTTGTGGTGATTGCGGTAAAAAATCCAACTGCATGTCGGTCTCGCCGGTTGAGACAGAGTTCGGTCGTAAGCGCACCATTGATCAATCATCGTGCAACAAAGATTTTTCATGTGTGAATGGATTCTGCCCCAGTTTCGTGACGGTGGAAGGCGGCCAGTTGCGCAAGAAAAAGCCGACGGTTCAAGAAGTGCTGATGGCGCTGCCAGAACCAATATTGCCGTCGCTGAATAAGCCCTACGGCATCCTGGTGACCGGCGTCGGCGGCACCGGCGTAGTCACGATCGGCGCGTTGCTTGGTATGGCCGCGCATTTGGAAAACAAGGGCGTCGCGGTACTCGATATGACGGGCTTGGCGCAAAAGGGCGGCAGCGTTTACACCCACGTCAGGATTGCACAGCATCCAGAAGATATCCACGCGGTGCGCATCGCCGCCTGCGAAGCCAGCGCTTTGCTAGGCTGCGACATGATCGTGTCGACCTCTGATGAAGCGCTTGCCAAAATGCAAAACGGGCTCACGCGCGGTGTGGTGAATTCAGACGTGGCGACCACCGGTGAATTTACCAAGAACGCCGATTTGCATATTCCCGTAGGCGAGATGCAAGAAGTGCTGATCGAGGCCATGGGCAAGGGCTCGGTCGATTTCGTCGATGCGACCGCGCTCACCACGTCGCTGATGGGCGATGCGATTTTCACCAATCCGTTTGTGATGGGTTATGCCTACCAGCGGGGGATGATTCCGGTGAAGGCCGAATCGATTGCGCGTGCTATTGAGCTTAACGGTGCCGCGATTGAGAAAAACAAACAGGCGTTTGATTGGGGTCGTCGCGCTGCCGTCGATTTACGTGCGGTGCAACGAATCGCGACACCGCCTGAAGCGAAGCCAGACAGTCAGCGGATGTCAGACTCGATTGAAGAGTTGATTGAGCGCCGTGTGAAGTATTTGACCGAATATCAAAACGCGGCGTATGCCAAGCGCTATAGCGATTTGGTCGCAAAGGTTCGTGCGGCGGAATTGCCGGGCAAGAAGGCATTAAGCGCGGCAGTCGCTCGTTATGCGTTCAAAGTCATGGCCTATAAAGATGAATACGAAGTCGCGCGTCTCTACACGCAGACGGATTTCGTCAAGCGAGTCGCAGATCAGTTTGAAGGCGACTATAAATTGGTGTTTCATCTGGCCCCACCGCTGATGAGTGAAGTCGATGCGGTGACCGGTGAATTGAAGAAGAAAACGTTTGGCCCTTGGATGATGACGGCGTTCAGCCTGCTGGCAAAATTCAAAGGACTGCGCGGCGGTGCGCTCGATGTATTTGGTTATACGGCCGAGCGAAAGATGGAACGTCAGTTGATCGCAGATTATTCAAAAATGGTTGACGATGTGCTGACAAAGCTGTCCCCGGATAACTACGATACCGCCGTTGATTTAGCGTCGGTGCCGGAACATATTCGCGGCTTTGGGCACGTCAAGCATCAGCATTTTGTCGAGGCAAAAAAGCGTGAGGCGGAGCTGTGGGAGAAGTTTCGTCATCCAAAAGCAGGTGCGGCATCGAAGGAAATTCGGATTAAAGTAGCAGCGTAATCGCAAATTAGGACTCAAGCACTGGCGCGGCGATTGGAGCAATAATGGTCCAATCGCCGCGGCTACATTGGCTCTCCGTTTATATGTAATCTTCGCATTCTGTCGGGTAGGATAAATGAAGCCATTTCACGAACGATTTGACTAGACCACGCCACGATAACCTAATGTCCAGCCTCGCCATTTCATACGCCGATATTGCCGCCGCCCACGAGCGCATTAAATCGGTCGCTCATCGCACGCCGGTGATGACTTCTGCCACGGCGGACGCACTGGTCGGCGCGCAGCTATTTTTTAAATGCGAAAATTTTCAGCGCATGGGCGCGTTTAAATTTCGGGGTGCTTACAACGCGATTGCGCAATTCACGGTCGAACAGCGTCGGGCGGGGGTGATCGCATTTTCATCCGGCAATCATGCACAAGGCATTGCCCTGGCCGCGAAGCTTCTATCCGTTCCTGCGCTTATTGTGATGCCGCAAGACGCACCTGAAATGAAAATCAATGCGACCCGTGGCTATGGAGCGGAAGTGGTTCTATTTGACCGCTACACCACTGATCGCGAAGCGCTCACCCAGGGTATTGCGGCGGAGCGCGGCATGACCTTGATCCCTCCCTATGATCATCCGCACGTGATGGCCGGGCAGGGCACGGCCGCAAAGGAATTGATAGAAGACACCGCAGAGGGCGGCACGCTGGATTTGCTGCTGGTGTGCTTGGGCGGCGGCGGATTGTTATCAGGCTGCGCGGTGGCGACCAAGGCACTGAGTCCATCATGCGTGGTGATTGGCGTGGAGCCCGAGGCCGGCAATGATGGTCAGCAGAGTTTTCGGCGCGGTGAGATCGTGCATATTGAGGTGCCGAAAACGATCGCCGATGGCGCACAAACGCAGCATCTAGGCGCGCATACGTTCCCGGTGATTCAAGCGCTGGTCGACGATATTGTGACGGTGACCGATACACAACTGGTCGAGGCCATGAAATTTGTGGCGAGCCGCATGAAAATGATTGTCGAGCCCACTGGTTGCCTGGCGATTGCGGCAGCGCTCTATGGTGCGGTGGACGTGAAAAATAAGCGCGTCGGGGTGATTGTGTCCGGCGGGAATGTCGATATCGCCAAATTTGCTGCCTTGGTGAGCTGAGCCCAATTTCAGCGTTTGGTGAAGCGTGTGGGTGGCCCATGGGTGGTCTATGGGTGGAGCACGGGATTGCTAAACCCTAGAATTGGCGTGGCGCTCAGGAAAAAATGTCGCCAAGATGCCCGCCGATATTGGGTCTGATATTTTTAATGCGTAGATTACGTTCGTCGGACGTGCTGCGAACTTTGCGGAATTTCAAGTATTCTGTGGCTAGTTAATATTTAAATTCCAAGGGGCGCGTTTTGAAAAACTTCATTTTTTGTACACTAACGATCGCAGCATTGGCGACCGCCAGCTTCGCTTCCCTGCCCGCTGTGGCACAACCTGCCAAGCTGGTTCCTCCACCCGCTGCACCTGCCGCGACCACACCAGCACCCGCAACCGCAGCCGCATCGCCGGATAGTGGCACGACACGCGAAGACATTATTAAATCGCAGCTGAAATTTCAGATCGAATCGACCAAAAAAATAGCGCAGATGGCCGAACGTCTGGAGCAGATTAAAACCATGCAAAGCATGAATCAGCTGCAGCTGGAAGCACTCAAGAAGCAGTTGCAAACAGATCTCGACAAGGCAAATAAAATTCTCTCCGCTGCCGCTGCTGCGCGGGTGAACGACAAAGCAATGGACGAACTTGCGGTGGCCTTGGAAGGCTGGGAGAAAATGAGCACTAAAAGTCTGGCCATGGTGTCGAAATTAATTGATGCGCGCATAGCGGCGACGGCCAAAAAGCCTGCATAGCATGGTCTCGTTAAGCGGTGGTAGCCCAGGCGAGAAAGTTCGCGTTAACCCCTGCACAATGCGCCAAACGTCTTGGCACCACCACCACAACCAGCACCAGTTATTTGTTGCGGGCCACTAACGGCGTTCCGGGTCAAAATTTTGATGGCTTGATCAACAGTTTGAGACTCGCCGCCGCCAAACCTAGGCTGCGCTAAGAGAGGCACGCGACCCACTCGATTCGCGCGATGCGCTGGAAATCTCGTTTGACGCGGGGTTTAGCTCAACAGCGAGTTTCAACCGATCATTCAAGGCAATCGCCGGTTCCACACCAACGGCCTTTCGCGATGCGGCGCAGCTCAAAAAAATACAGCACGCCGGCTCATCGGATTGAAAATCATGGGGTTCGGTTCGAAACTTTTCCCCTGCTTCGCCAGTCCGTTTAACGGCCTGCTCAATTTGTATCGCAATGTAAATCGTTTTGAATCACGTTACAAATCCGCATACAATTTGCGGTTCCACCTCCCAAAAGGAAAATAGTTTGAAGACAAATCTTAAAGCCGCGCTGCCGCTGGCAATCGCTGCAATCGCGCTTACCGGTGCGATGACAGCCAAATCTGGCTTGGCCCAAACCGCCACGCCAACCGCCGCGGCAACCGCCACAGCGATTGCCTTGCCATCTGGCATTAATCTGGAGAATGCCGATAAAACAGTCTCGCCAAAATCTGATTTCTACCGACATGTGAATGGTAAATGGCTTGAAAAAACCAATTTACCTGCTGATAAAGCATCGTATGGGTCGTTCGACGAGTTGCAAGACCGCTCCGAATTGCGCTTGCGGGGCATTATTGAAGGTGCGGCAAAAGATACCGCGGCGACCGGCGGCGTGCGTAAAATCGGTGATCTCTATGCCAGCTTCATGGATGAAGCAGCGATCGAGTCGAACGGACTCAAGCCTCTCGCAACGGACTTCGCGCGAATCGAAGCACTCAAAAGCAAGGCGGATATTGCGCAATTGATGGGTACGCTGGCGCAGGAAATAGGCGGCGAAGAAGCGTCTTTGCCGTTTGGAATGATCGTGCATCAGGACAATCGTGACTCAACCCGTTACGTGGTCGATTTGCAGCAGGGTGGCATCGGCATGCCCGACCGCGATTACTACCTGAATACCAAAGACGCCAAGCTTTCTAAAATCCGCGCGAGCTATATCGGTCACATAGAACGCATGCTCGCGTTAGCCGGTGATGCTGATGCGAAAGCGTCGGCTCAAAATATCTTTGCGCTTGAAACCGAACTGGCGCGTGCACAGTGGACTAAAGTCGAGCTGCGCGATCCGATTAAAGGCTATAACAAAATCGCGATCAATAAGCTCGGCAAGCAGGTGCCTGGGTTTGCATGGCCGGATTATTTGAAAGCCGCCAATGTTGACGGCAAGATCGATTATTTAATCGTGGGCCAGCCGAGCTATTTGAAACGGGTCGGGGCTTTGATCGAAAAAACGCCGCTGCCGGTATGGAAGCAGTACCTGCGTTGGCATGTGCTTAACAACTATGGGTCGTTGTTAAACAAGGCAATCGTGGACGAGAACTTCGCGTTCAAAGGCACAGCTCTGTACGAAATTCCCGAGAATCGTCCCCGTTGGAAGCGCGGTATCACGCTGGTCGAAAGCGCGATGGGCGAAGAAGTTGGCAAAATTTATGTGGCGCAATACTTTAGCGCACAAGATAAAGCGCGCATCGACGAATTGGTGCGCAATCTGCTGGAAGCCTTCCGCCTTGATATCGATACGCTTGATTGGATGAGCGCCAAAACCAAGATTGCGGCGCAGGACAAACTCAAGAAAATTGCGGTCAAGATCGGCTATCCAACAAAATTCCGTGATTATTCCGCGCTAACAGTTGACCGCAACGATGTGGTGGCTAATGTGCGCAACGCAGCGGTGTTTGAGTATCGCCGCAACCTCGCCAAGCTGGGCGCGCCGATAGACCGAACCGAATGGGGCATGACGCCGCAGCTGGTGAACGCGCAATACAACCCTGAGATGAATGACATCACGTTCCCAGCCGGTATTTTGCAACCGCCATTTTTTGATCCAAAAGCGGATGATGCTGCCAACTATGGTGGTATCGGTGCGGTCATCGGCCATGAAATCAGCCACGGGTTTGATGATCAAGGCGCGCAGTATGACGGCGACGGCAATTTGCGCGATTGGTGGACAAAACAAGACCACAAAATGTTTGCCGCTAAAACCAAAGCGCTCGTCAAGCAATACGACGGTTACGAGCCGCTGGCTGGCTACCATGTCAACGGTGCCCTCACGCTGGGCGAAAATATTGCCGATAACTCGGGCATGGCGGTCGCCTATAAAGCATATCGCTTGTCCCTCGGCAAAAATAGCGCCCCCGTGATTGACGGATTGACGGGCGACCAACGTTTCTTCTTCGGTTGGGCGCAAGTTTGGCGCGATAAAATGCGAGATAACGCTCTCATCGCGCTGATCAAAAGTAACCCGCATTCGCCCGCACCCACAAGAGGCAACGGGGCGGTGGTCAATCAACCGGCTTTCTATGACGCCTTCGACATTAAATCAGGCGACAAAATGTACCTGCCGCCTGCCCAGCGCGTGTTGATGTGGTGATTGCGTGTCGCAATTGCTTGAAATAATTGCTTGCAGTTAGTGAAGTAGAGACTACAACGACGCCGTTCCGCGCCCTCGCAGAACGGCGTTTTTGTTGGCGGCAATTTGGCAAGCGAAAATTTGAGCAATCCAAGTTCTCAAAGTCTCACCTGGTTCCGCTATTTTGACCCCACGTTAGTGAGGCGTCTCAAATCATAAATTCCAGTTGAAATTAGCGATTCTGCGACACGACGCGCCTAGCAAACCGGTCATTTTGCAACGTCGAAAACCAACCGGGAAAACCGTATGAACCTCGTGAAGAAAATAGCCGCAATTCTGATTTCTTGTCTGCTTATGTGTATGCAGCTGTCCGCGTACGCGGCAACGCCGACACCGCCAAGCTACCCTGAAATGATGCTCACGCCTCAAAAGGCAAGCGCAGACGTGGCGCTGATGCGCACAGCGCTCGAGGAGGCCCACCCCGGTTTGTATCGTTATTTTCCAAAGGTAGAAATAGACGCTGCGTTCGCCAAGCTCGAAAAGCGCGTGAAAACACCGATTACAGATGTTGAGCTATATGGAGAAATATCGCTAATGTTGGCGACCATACGCTGCGACCATACCAAAGCGGAGTTCTCAGATGCGATGACGAAATATCGCCGCGATGCGCCGACGCATCTACCGTTTCGATTCAAGCTTTTTGACCGGCGCATGTTTGTTTTTGGCGGCGATGCAACGCAAGGTGCACTACCCCGTGGCACCGAAATTATTGAGATCAACGGACAATCAGTAAGCACTATTATTAAGCGCATCGAGCGCGCGATTTCAATTGACGGCTTTACCGACGCGTCGCGCCAGACCAAGCTGGCTGCGGATAGCGATCTGATGGGTTCAGATTTTGATCAGTTCTATCCGATTTTTTACGGCTTCGCACCGCAATTTAATTTGTCGGTCGTTTTGCCAAGTGAAACGCAGGCAAAAATCGTTACGCTAGCGGCTATCACTTTTCGGGATTGGGTGAAGCTACCTTGGCAGTCGACCGCGTATCGCGACGAATTTTATAAGAGTATCGATTGGAAGCTGACGGGTGACAAGACTGCGATCTTGAAAATTGACACCTTCGTCAACTATCGTCACCCGGTCGATCCTGCAGGCTTTTACTCGGGATTTTTTAAGGTGTTAAAT
>JBBRFJ010000011.1:0-38723 GCA_038224475.1 Burkholderiales bacterium | reverse complement strand
ATAGCGCAAGTTGTATTTTTGTTTCTTAACGTAGTTGAGACTCGCTGAAGGAGAGCCCTACATGGTTGATCTTTGGAAAAAGCTGACTGGTGAATTAATTGACATCATCCAATGGCTGGATGATTCGAGCAATACCCTCGTATACCGATTTGAGCGGATGAACAACGAGATCAAGTATGGTGCAAAGCTGACGGTGCGTGAAGGCCAGATGGCGGTCTTCATCAACGAGGGCCAATTAGCCGACGTGTTCAAGCCCGGTATGCACACCCTCACCACCCAAAATATGCCGGTGCTGTCCACGCTCAAAGGCTGGAAATATGGTTTTGAATCTCCGTTCAAAGCCGAAGTTTACTTCGTCAACACACGTAAATTTACCGACTTGAAATGGGGCACGCCCGGTCCCGCCACGATGCGCGATAGTGAGTTCGGCATTGTCCGTGCGACTGCGTTTGGTATTTACGCCATCCGCATCAGCGACCCCGGCATTTTCATCAAGGATATTTCCGGCACCGAGGGCCGTTTCACCACCGATTCGATTCAGGAAAATCTGCGCGGCAAAATCGGCCTTCGCATCAAAGAAGTGATGCCCGAGCTGGGCTTGAGCATTATCGATATGGAAGCCAAAGTCAGCGTGCTCGGTCAAATGTTGCGCGATCGCATCCAGCCGGATTTCGCCGCCATGGGACTCGAGTTGGTTGAAGTGCAGGTGCAAGATATCGGCCTGCCGGAAGAGGTCGAAAAAGCCATTGATAAGCGTGGCGCCATCGCGGCAGTGGGGAATTTGCAGGCCTACACGCAATACGAAACTGCCAGCTCGATTCACGATGCCGCCACCACACCGAATAGTGCTGCGGGAGCGGGGATGGGCCTGGGCGCAGGCTTTGCAATGGGCGGCAATATGGTCGGACAGATGGGCGGCGCAATGGCCGCAACCAGCGCTAGCGCGCCTGCCAGCAGCGTAGCGCCGCCGCCGTTGCCTGCACAAGCAACTTTCCACGTCGCCGTAAACGGCGCGCAGACAGGACCGTTCGATATGGGCACGCTGCAAGGGCAAGCTGGCTCCGGCGTACTCAAACGCGATTCGCTGGTGTGGAAAGCGGGGATGGCGCAATGGGCTAAAGCCGGTGATGTTCCCGAGCTGGGTGCACTGTTTGCGGGCGTTCCGCCGCCGTTACCACCGGCTTAGTTTTAAATGTGCATCGCCCAAGAGCCAAGCTGGACGGGGCTCTTGAGGCGTTATATCTGGTGATGGCCGTGAATGGGCGACCTTCAGATACCTCACTTTAAATTGCAAGCCTAAAGCAGGCCAGCACATGGAAAATCCAAACGCATCCCAAACCACGCTGGATCAAATGACCGCCAAAGTGCGCGCGTTTCCGTGCGCTTCATGCGGCGCAAAGTTTTCATTCGCGCCCGGCACCAAATCGCTTGCGTGTCCCTACTGCGGCGCGGTGAATGCGATTTCGGACACCGATGATTCAGTCGAGGAGCTTGATCTGGAAGCGTGGCTGGACAAGCTGGTTTCTGAACATGAAACGCATGCACAAGAACAAGTGAAATGCAGCAATTGCAACGCCGAACAAACTTTACCTGCCAATTTGTTCGCGACGGCGTGTACTTTTTGCGGTACGCCGATTACGTCCAAAAGCTATGCACAGCGATTGATCAAACCAAAGTCACTGGTACCTTTCAAAGTCACCAAGCTGCAAGCTCAGGATAAATGGCGCGCGTGGATTAAAGGCATGTGGTTGGCACCATCCGCGCTCAAACAATTTGCGCAAAGCGATGGCGGCATCAAAGGCATGTACATCCCTTATTGGACGTTCGACGCCAACACTTATTCGCGCTACAGCGGCGCACGCGGCGACGATTATTCCGAGAGCTATCAAACTACCAATTCCAACGGAGAGCGCGTTACCGAAACCCGCACCCAGACGCGCTGGACCAACGTTTCAGGCACGGTTTCGTTTTTTCATGATGACGTATTGGTGCCGGCAAGTTCGACCTATAGCGTGACCAGCGCAAAAGCGGGAACGCCGCTGGCGGCGAAAATGCAGCAAGCCGCGCAGGCGCGCCAAGTGTTGGCGCAAGTTTCGGGCGGCTTGGGTTCCGCGGTCGGCTCGACGCTTATGGGTGCATTCTCAAACGAAATGCGCACTTGGAACACCAAAGAGCTGGTGCCTTATCAGGAAGAATACATCACCGGTTTTCAGGCCGAAGCGTATCAGGTGGGTTTGAAAGAAGGCTTCGCACAGGGCCGTCAAATCATCGACGCCAAAGTGCATTCATTGGTCGAGCAAGATATCGGCGGCGACCGTCAACGCATCACCGGCCTCAACACCGATTACACCCACCTTACCTTTAAACACATCCTGCTGCCGGTATGGATGTCCGCCTATATCTTCAAAGGCAAAACCTATCGCTTTATGGTCAACGGCCAGACCGGCGAAGTACAGGGAGAATCCCCCAAGTCCGGTTGGAAGATATTCTTTTTGGTGGTGGGGCTGTTGATTTTGTTGTTTATCTTCTTGACGGTGTTTGGGGGAAAGCATCGGTAAATCGTTGTCTGGCGTCGCTTTTATTGATTTTTCCGCAATCGCCTTCTGTCCGAACCTGTATGTTCATTAGGCCCGTTTAAATACTGCTAAAGCCCCACCCGCCGCAATAAATAAACTTCCCAATCCACGATTCGTCCAGCGAATATGCGATGGATCTTTTAGCAGCCGCAGCACCCTTGCGGCGAGACCGGCATAGCACATCATTACCCGCACATCAATCACTACCATGGTCACGCCCATGATCGCGTATTGAACGTTGGTCGGCCTCGCTGCATCAATAAACTGCGGCAGCACCGCGACTAAAAACACGATGCCCTTTGGATTGGTGAGGTTGACGAATAAGCCTTGTTTCACCAATCCCCATCGCGACGTGTCTTCAAATTTTGTCTTTGCGGCGCTCTCTTCAAACAGCACGGGGGCTTCGCGAAATTTTTGAATGCCGAGGTAGATGAGATACAGCGCGCCTGCATATTTCATGATTTCAAACGCGGTGGTGGATGTCATCAGCAGTGCGCCGAGGCCAAGCCAAATCAGCAACACGTTAACGATGATCGCGAGCTGCAAGCCGACCAAATTCCACATGCCAACGGCGAACCCGTATTTCATGCTGGCGGACATGGAAGATAACGCGCCGGGGCCGGGAGAAACGCAGATGAGTGTGACCGCGATTAAATAAGTAAGCCAAGTGGTGAGCGTCATGTTTATAGTGATTTAAAAAGTAAAGGTCTAATCGTGGCGGGTCGTTTGGAGCAAAAATGCTTGTAAAAGCGCGCCAGTGTTAGTGTTCTAAAAAATGACGAGCTATTTTCGCTCGACAAATTTCTGGTTCCCCGCCACGGCTTTTTTCGCGATGCCGTCAATCACGCTCGGCGCAATCAGCTTGAGCCATTGCCCAAGCTTGCCTTTCAGCGTCATGATTTCTTCGCGCTTGCGATGGTTTATCGCGTTGACAATCAGCCGCGTACACTCAGCCACGCTCATCACACCCGCGTGATCCACTGGATCAATTAATGCCGGTTTGCCGTTAGCACCCGTTGCGTTTTCCCGAATCCCGGTCGCGACAAATCCGGGGTACACCATCGTCACTGTGACGCCTGAGTCCTCCAGTTCAATGCGCAGCGAGTCAAAAAATCCGCGCATCGCGTGCTTGCTTGCCGCGTAGCCGGTGCGCGTGGGCACGCCGACGAGGCCGGTCAAGCTGGCGATGCCAATAATGCGGCCGCGCGTGGCTTTCAAATGGGGCAGCGCGTAATGCGTGCAATACACAGCCCCCATGTAATTGACCTGCATGATGCGTTCCATGATCGACATATCTTGGATGTCTTCAAACTTTGCCCACATCGTCATGCCCGCGTTATTGACCAGTGTATCGATGCGACCAAATGCGCTGATCGCGGCATCCATAATTTTTTTGCAATCCGATTCAATCGCCACATCAGCGCCCACGACAATCACTTTCGCGCCGCGCTTTTTGGCGTTTTCTGCGACCCGCTCAAGCTCGCTGATGCGTCGCGCTGTCAATACCAGCAGCGCGCCTTCCTCGGCCAGCTGATAGGCAAGCTCTTCGCCGATGCCGGTGGATGCGCCGGTGATGATGGTGACGTTATTGTTGAGCGACATTCTTATTTTCTCGTCTATTTTTCAGTGTTTACATCGGGAATATGATTGAACGCAATCGCCATTTTGCCGTGATCAATGGCGCGATGCGCGCCACCAAAATACGCGGCGTGTTTTCCATATTTGGTGTTTAATTTATCCAGCGTCGCGTTCAATTTCTTGCGCTCATCATCCGCGACAAATAATCGTTGCGATTGCCGGTCCTCGGGCGTGAGATCGAGCAACGTCAAGCCGACCTGCAGCGGTGTTGCGTTGCGTTTGGGTTTATAACCCGCCCACATCGATTCCAGCGCGTGCAACAAATCCAATGTGTCCTGCGTATCCAGCAGCCGCGTCTCGCGCTCCCACGATGGGGCATTGATAAATTTAACTTTCACCTGCATCCGCGCCGCGTAGTGCTGCGCCTTGCGCAATCGCATCGCGGCTTTTTGCGTGAGGCGGTGCAACACCGCGGAGGCATCGGCGGTATTGCGTAGTTCAGGGGCCAGCACATGCGAATGGCCGATCGAGCCCATTTCGTTTTGGATTTCTTCGACCTCGTGCCCGCGTAGTTTTGCGTAAAACCGTTCCCCTCCCACGCCGCCCCAGACCATGCGTAGCTGTGCCGAGCTTTGTCGGTATAAATCCGCTATTGTCATGATGCGATGCTCGTTTAATCGCACCTCCATATTGCGACCAATACCATTTAGCGCGCGCAGCGGCAGATGCAAAATCTTCTCAGGCACATCGTGTTCTTCCAGCACCACCAGCCCGTCCGGTTTTTGCATGTTCGATGCCAGCTTGGCCAAAAAAGTATTGGGGGCGAGACCAATCGAGACCTTCAAATATTCGCCGACTTTTTCAGAGAGATTTTTCTTGATATCGCCTGCCAGCTCGCGAGCGCGCTCGACCGTTTTGTAGCCCGCCGGCAAATCGCACACCATTTCGTCAATCGACAATACCTTGCGCACGGGCGCGATCTCATCCACCGCAGCAACGGCTTTGTGATGAAAATCGATGTACAGCTCGTGGCGTGCGACCACCAGCTGGATATCCGGAATCGCTTTTTTGGCCTCGCCCACGTTCGTCAGCGTTTTCACGCCAAACGCCTTTGCCTCATAGCTTGCGGCGATCAGGCATGTCGAATCCGCCAACATTGGCACCACGCCCACCGGCTTGCCCCGCAGCTCTGGTCGGTCCTGCTGCTCGCAGGACGCAAAATAGGAATTGAAATCGACGAGGAGCGAGTTGACCGACATGCAGTCATTTTACGCTGATCAATTTTCGATTCTTCTAAAACTGTATCGGCATACAAGTTAAATTTGAAAGACTAGGACTGGCGCGGTGTTTGGAGAAAAAATGCCCACCGAAGCCCGCCAAAAGGCGATCTAGCTTCGGTGAAAATCGAGAGGCGAAAAATCCGTGGCGGCGATGAAGGCTGCCGCCATGGCTTCTAATCCCACACGGTCTTCATCATCAAATCGGGCGAGGTTGGGGCTGTCAATATCCAGCACACCGAGCACGACCTCATTGGCGATCAGCGGGATAACAATTTCAGAATTTGACGCGGAATCGCAGGCAATATGGCCGGGAAATTCATGCACATTCGGCACCACAAACGTTTTGCGATGAAACGCCGCATTGCCGCACACACCGCGCGGGCTGGGCTGCACGGGAATGCGCACACATGCGGGCTTGCCCTGAAACGGGCCCAATACTAAATCATCGCCGCGTACAAAATAGAAGCCCGCCCAATTTAAATTGTCGAGCATCAGATAAACCAGCGATGAAAAATTCGCAGCATTCGCCATCAAATCGCGTTCGCCCGCCAGCAGTCCGCCCAGCTGCTTATTGAGATCCGCATAAAAATCCTGCTTCGATGCGGACTTTGCAATCTTTGCCTCAAACATTTTCTTTAACCTAAAAATTCGATGTCGAATTTTAACAATAAAAAAACCTGACTCCTCGTTGTGAAGAGTCAGGCATCAAGGGAGGAGGGATAAACAATTGTTGACGCTTACTTGGTTCCTTACTTCGCCGCCGGCGCCGGAGCGGTTTGTTTGTCGTGTTTTTGATGCTTGATATGGCGGCTTTGCTTGTTTTCCATGTGCGTTAATTTTTTGCGTTCTTGCTTGGTCACCGTGCCGTCAGCTTTTGCGTTGGCTTCAGCGGTGGCAATACGGGCTTGACCGTTTTCAAGGCGCGCGGCTTCTTTACCGGTTAATGCACCTGATGCAACGCCCTGATCGATGCGGGCAGCTTGATTGGCTTCGCGTTTGTCAATTCTTGGGGTGTTGGTGCCGGGTGCAGCAGGCGTTTGTGCAAACGCTGTTGCGGCCAAGAGGCTGGTGAGTGTGGCGGCAATAATGAGTTTTGTTTTCATGTGAAATCCTTTGTTTATATGAGGAAGTAGCGGGTGGGGGAAGCAGTTACAGGCGGCTGGAACTTTTGTTTCTTGACGCTGTTCCCGGTGCCTTGGCCGAATAACGCCGCTACAGGTGCCGCGTTTACATCAATAGCGCACCATTCTGCTCACAGTTGTATCAAGTCGTAACCACATTTGCCCGCAGACCGAGCCCACAGCTCAAATGCGTCGGTCTATAATCTCGGCTTCGTTGAATATTGAGAGTGCTATGAAGATTCGTTCATTTTTGATTCTAGCCGTCGGCTTTATCCCGTTTTTGCCTCTTCCACTTTCCGCGCCGGTGCACGCGCAATCCCCATCTGCTGATAAGTCCACATCCATGATCGCTCCCGCCACGCCGCCCGTCGCCAAAAAAATTCCCAAAACAATGGAGAACTTTGGTGATAAACGCGTCGATGATTATTTTTGGCTGCGTGAAAAAACGAACCCGGAAGTCATCGATTATTTGAAGGCTGAAAACGTCTACACACAATCGGTGTTGGGTGGTCTTAAAGAGTTTCAGTAAACGCTCTACAAAGACATGCTTTCACGCATCAAAGAGACGGATGAAAATGTGCCTTACAAACGCGGCGAGTATTTTTATTATTCGCGTACCGAGACGGGTAAACAATATTCAATTTACGCGCGCAAAAAAGGCAGCCTGGATGCCAAGGAAGAGATTTATCTGGACGCCAACGAGCTGGCGAAAGGAAAACCGTTTTTCGCCATCGGCAATATGGCCGTCAGTCGCGATGGAAAATTGCTCGCCTACGCGACCGATATCACCGGCTATCGCCAGTACACGCTCCATTTCAAGAATCTTGAAAACGGCACCACCTTGCCAGATGCGGCCGAGCGTGTCACTTCAGTTGCCTGGGCGAACGATAACGCGACCGTTTTTTTTGTCACTGAAGATGCCACCACCAAGCGCAGCGATAAATTGTTTCGCCACAAGTTAGGCGACAAAAATAGCGAACTTGTTTTCGAAGAAAAAGACGAGCTCTACGGCATTAACGTCGACATCACCCGCAGCAAGGGCTACATCATTCTGACCGCCGAAAGCTCAGAAACCAACGAACAGCATTTGCTGGACGCTAATTTGCCGGCTGGGAAATTTGCGGTTTACATGAAGCGAAAAGAGAACATCAAATACTACGTCGATCATCACGGCGCCGATTTTTATATCGTCACCAACGACCGTGGCCGCAATTTTCGATTGGTAAAGACGGCAGCTGGTGCAGCCAATACCAAGCAATGGAAAGAACTCATCCCGCATCGCGCCAACGTTAAGCTTGATGGCATCGATATGTTCAAGGATTTTTTCGTCGCGATTGAAAAGACCGGCGGCCTGCCAAAGCTGCGCGTGTTCGACACCAAGACCGCAACGCCGCATGACATTACTTTCCCTGAAGCCGCGTATGAAGCATCGGCCGGACAAAATGCGGAATTTGATACCAAGCTATTTCGCTTCGATTACGGCTCGATGGTGACGCCAAGTTCAGTATTCGATTACAACGTCGAGACCCGTGAACGCACACTCAAGAAGCAGCAACCGGTATTGGGTGGATACGACCCGAAAGATTATCAATCGGAACGCATCATGGTCAAAGCCAAAGACGGCGCAATGGTACCGGTATCGCTGGTGTACAAGCGTTCGCTGAAGAAAAACAGCCCGCAACCCATGTTGCTTTATGCCTACGGCTCCTACGGGATTTCAATGCCAGTGTCGTTTCGCTCAAGCCGCCTCGCGCTGCTGGACCGCGGGATGATTTTTGCGGTTGCGCATATTCGCGGTGGAGGCGAAATGGGCAAGCAGTGGCATGACAACGGCAAAATGATGAAGAAGAAAAACACCTTCACCGACTTTATCAATGTGGCCGAATATCTGGTTGACAAAAAATACACAGCGCCCAGCCAGCTGGTGATTCAGGGCGGTAGCGCGGGTGGTCTGCTGATGGGGGCAACAACCAATTTGCGGCCTGATTTGTTCAAAGCCGTGGTGTCGCAGGTACCGTTTGTGGACGTGATGAATACGATGCTGGATGCATCGTTGCCGCTCACCGTGGGCGAATATCTGGAGTGGGGCAATCCGGCGCAAGAGTCGGCCTACAAATATATGCGCAGCTACTCGCCCTATGACAATCTTGAAAAGAAGGCCTATCCCGCGATGCTGGTGGAAACATCGCTCAATGACAGCCAGGTCATGTATTGGGAGCCCGCTAAATACGTCGCCAAATTGCGTACCCTCAAGACCGATGCTAATCCATTGCTGCTCAAAACCAACATGGATGGCGGCCACGGCGGTGCATCGGGCCGCTACGACTATTTAAAGGATATCGCCTACACCTACTCGTTTGTGTTGTCGCAGGTCGGTATTAGCAAATAACTGAAACGTCAGATTCATTTCTGAAGTCAGGTTTTTCGCCTTTGCAGTAGTTGGAAACGTCGCCTTCACCATAGCTGGAAATGTCGCCTTCTTCTGAGCGCGAAGGCGACGTTCCGCCTCCCTCTTTTTGCATTTTCTTTAGCCAAGCTCTTCAACCTCAGCAGCCCTCGTCTCGTGCCCACCTCAAATTTGCAACTGTTCGCCGTATGCGTGCTCATTTGGGGCTCCACATGGATCGCGATTACATTCCAGCTGGGTAGCGTTGCGCCCGAGATGTCGGTGGCTTATCGTTTTCTGTTGGCGGCGGCCGTCATGTTTGCGTTTTGTCGCTGGCGCAAACTGTCGCTGAAATTCAGCCCGCGCCAGCATCTTGACCTCGCGCTATTCGGCGCCGCCATGTTTTGCGTCAGCTATATCCTGGTCTATTACGCCGAGACATTTATCGTGTCGGGCATGGTCGCCGTCGCCTATTCGGGCATGCCGATGATTAATATGGTGGCGGCGCGGCTATTTTTTGGCACAAAAATGACGCTGCGCATCGCAGTGGCAGCCGCGTTCGGCATCGCCGGCATTGTCTGCGTGTTCTGGCCGGAATTCGGCAAGCTTTCAGTCAGCCGCAATGCCGAGCTGGGCGCGTTGCTCACCGTCCTGTCGGTGCTGGCGTCGTGCGCCGGCAGCATGATGGCGACCCGCACCCAAAAACTCGCCTATCCTACTTGGACCAGCATGGCGTGGGGTATGTTTTACGGCGGTGCACTGGCCTTGTTGTTCGGCTTTGCCATGGGGCGGTCAATTAGTTTCGATGCCACGCCCGCCTATATCGGGTCGCTCATTTATCTGGCGCTGTTGGGATCGATTGTGACGTTTGGCTGCTATCTCACCCTGATGGGGCGGATTGGTGCCGCACGTACCGCCTATGTCGGCGTGATGGTGCCGGTGGTGGCGCTCACCGTCTCCTATTTCTTCGAAAAATTCGCGTGGGGCTTCCTCACCTCCGCCGGGGTCATTTTGTCGATCATCGGCAACATCATCATGTTGCGCAAGAGCAAAGCGGGCCTCACGGTTTCGAAAGCCTGACCGTTTTTCTTCAGCCGCGCCTATCCAAGAGGGCTTCACAGCCTTGTTTTTGCGGGCTTCAGGCAGCAGCACGGCCATGCACAACGCGGCGCTGTAAACATTTGTCACAGGCCTATTTGAACGGTATAAAACGTCCGATGAGCGGTTTTCGCCTGTGAACTGGCTCACTGTGACGCCATGAGCGCGGCGATACCATCGGTTAACTAATATTTCGATGGCACTTTTTCATCATGCTTTTGGCCAACATCCCTTGCCGCACCCAGCCTTCACTGGTCAGCGCATCTGCTGGCAGGACCGAAGCCACCCGCGACGCGCGGTTTGCATCGTCGCCGTTGGCTGAGCTGTATTCCAGCCCCCGCGCGATACTCGCGAGGCACCGTTGAGCCAGCACGCGCGCATCGCCAACATGATCGATATGCTCGCCACTCATCCCATCTTTCAGCAGCCCAAAAAACGCGCGGGTACCCTGGCGCGATTGGGGATGGAATATGCGCACGCTGGCCTGCCGCGCGAGGGGCTGGCCGCGGTTAAAGAAGCGCTTGCACTCGCGCATCTGCACAACCTCGTTTTTGAGCGCGCGGAGGCACTTTCCGCCGCCGCCATGTGTCATCACGTTCGCATGGATCACATGATGTCGATCGCGAGCGGTTTTGATGCTTATCAGGCGTTCGCGACGCTCAAGGAATACGGGCGCATGGGTCACCAGCTGGTCACCCTTGCCGCATCCTGTCGTGACTTGCAGGCACACGATTTGGCTGAGGCGGCACTGCTCGGCTGCCTCAGAATTGCCGCGCGCGCTCAGGCTAAATCGCTCGAAGCGCGGACGCGCAATGTCCTTGCGCTGACTTTTACGGATTGCCAGCGCTTTGATGAGGCCGAGCGCGAATTTATCGCGTCGCGCCAGTGTCTGCTCGAGGTCAAAGAGTGGCTGCATATGCCCAAAGTTACCGCCAACATCGGCGTGTTATTTCATCGCCGCGCGGAAGTAGCCGCCAATGGCGGCGACCTGGCAATGGCCCAAGCGCTGTGGGCTTCAGCGATCGAGCGTACCCGCGAGGGGCTGCAGGCTGCGTTGAACGACAACAATAAATTTGAGGTGTCGGATAAAACCGCGTGCATCGGTCAGTACTACTTTTTCCTGAACGATTTTGCGACGTCCGGTTTGCTTATTGCGCAATCTTTGGAAATGGGACGCGAGTTAAAACATGCCCGCTTGATCGTTGACGGTCAACTGTGGCTGGGCAAAATCGCGCTTGGCGAAGGTGATTATCTGGCGGCGGAAACGCATCTCAAGGCCGCGGCGGATCGCGCCCGTCACGCTGATCTGCGCTCGCTACAGCAGGCAGCGCATGAACAACTGGCGGTCTGTTACTGTGCGCTGAATCGAATGGAGAGCGCTAACGCCGAGGCCGCCATTGCCGCTGAATTGCGCGCGACCTTCAAGCACGCCAATCAGGAGGCACAACGAGAGCTGCGCCTGATGTGGTGCCAGCATCTGTCGCGTCATCCCATGATGGTGGATGTTGACGATAGGGCGTGATTACTTGATCGCCGAATTGTTGGGCAACACTTTTAAATCAGACATTTAGAAAGTTGATGTCGGCAGCTTATGGTTTTGGATAAGCGCCCTTGTCCATAAAGCCGTCGAGTGAGGCCTTGGCTTTGCGTCTTACCACCGCTTTGAGCGGCCATGACCAGCCGAATAATTTGCCTGGCAGCCCCAGTGCCTGTGACGACCAACGCCAAAATGAAAAACGGTCGACATGGCGGATGATTTTGCCCTCGCGAAATGCGAACACCGCGCTAATTTTGTTGTGGACTCGATTACCGGTCTGCGAAAAAGTATATTTCGCGTCCCAATGCGCGCGACCGCCCTCGGCGTCGGCAGACGCGTCGACTAGAATGATTTCGAAATCTCCCTTGGCCCGCGTGGTGAGCATCGACCACATCGCGGTCGCCTCGGCACCGCGCAGCATCGGAAACGCCGGATCGCTAAACGCAATATCAGGGTGGTAGCAGCCCGCCATTACGGTAGCGTCTTTATTCGCAAATGCCGTATAAAATTCGCGAATCAGCTTTTCATGTGGGTGCATATTGCGTCTCCGTGGCGTTTTTAATGGTGACGGCGCAGGGTCATTTACGTGAGCACGCCGTGTTTACCAAGGCCGAAAAATACTGGCTCAATCGAATTGATGATGCGATGATGGGTGGCATTTAAAATGCCGGATTCCAGCCATTCTAGTTGATGCTCATCATGGTTGTAACGAGGCGCGCGGATTCATACTTTGCCGTGGCAAGTTTAAATGGCGTGGCTCTGCGCTGTGCGCCGCATTGTGGATGGTCAAGGAACGGGTTGGACGGAAATGAATTGCGACCGGTTTGTACGATAGGGCCCAAGCGGCAGCGACGGCAATCGAAAAATAACGAGGAGAAATATTGTGCTGAGTGATATCGAAATTGCCCAACAGGCAAAAATGGTCAAGATTGCGGATGTGGCCGCCAAACTAGGCATTCCGGACGAAGCGCTGGAACCCTATGGCCGCTATAAGGCGAAAGTGTCGCTGGGCTACATCGACAGCCTGAAAAATAAGAAAAACGGCAAACTCATTTTGGTCACGGCAATCTCGCCCACGCCCGCCGGCGAAGGCAAAACCACCACCACGGTGGGTCTGGGCGACGCCTTGAATCACATCGGTAAAAAAGCGATTATCTGCCTGCGCGAGCCTTCACTTGGACCCGTGTTCGGCATGAAAGGCGGTGCGGCGGGCGGCGGCTATGCGCAGGTGGTGCCGATGGAAGAAATCAATCTGCATTTCACTGGTGATTTTTCAGCCATCGCGCTCGCCCACAATTTATTATCGGCTTTGATTGACAATCATATTCACCACGGCAATGAATTGGGTTTCGATGTGCGCCGCATTGCCTGGAAACGTGTGGTCGATATGAATGATCGCGCGCTACGCCAGATCACCGTCGCGCTCGGTGGACCGGGAAACGGTTTTCCGCGTGAGGATGGCTTTGATATCGTAGTTGCTTCCGAAATCATGGCGATCTTTTGCCTGGCCACCTCCATCAAGGATTTGAAAGAACGCATTAGTAAAATTGTGGTCGGTTACACGCGCGATTTGAAGCCAATTTTGGCGAAGGATTTGCACGCGCATGGGGCGATGACCGCGCTGCTAAAAGACGCGATGATGCCGAATCTGGTGCAGACGTTGGAGAATAATCCGGCCTTTATTCACGGCGGCCCATTCGCCAATATTGCCCACGGCTGCAACTCCGTAACCGCCACCCAGACCGCGCTGAAGCTGGGCGATTATGTGGTGACCGAGGCCGGTTTCGGTGCCGATTTGGGTGCTGAAAAATTCATCGATATCAAGTGCCGCAAATCCGGCTTGCGCCCCGACGCGGTGGTGCTGGTGGCGACCATCCGTGCACTTAAGTTTCATGGCGGCATGGATGTAAAAGAAGTCTCCAACGAGAACGTGGCCGCGCTCGAAAAGGGCATCGTCAATCTTGAACGTCACGTGCATAACGTCATGCAAAACTACGGCTTGCCGTGTGTGGTCAGCGTGAATCACCGCACCCATGACACCGAGGCCGAAGTTAATTTCCTCACCGAGCGCCTTTCAAAACTTGGCTGCAAAGTCGTGATCGCCAAACACTGGGCCGACGGCGGCAAAGGTGCGGCTGAAGTCGCCCGTGTGGTGGTCGATTTGTGCGAGCAGCCAAACAATTTCAAATTTGTCTACGAAGACGCCCTGCCGCTGTGGGACAAAATGAAAACCATCGCCACTAAAATTTATGGTGCGGTCGATATTGCTGCCGATTCCAAAATTCGGGGGCAAATCAAAAAGCTGCAGGAGGATGGCTACGGTCATTACCCGGTTTGCGTGGCGAAAACCCAATACTCATTTTCGACCGACCCGCAATCGCGTGGCGCACCCTCCGGCCATGTGCTCACCATCCGTGAAGTGAGATTGGCGGCGGGTGCTGAATTTGTCGTCATGGTGTGCGGCGATGTGATGACCATGCCGGGGCTGCCCAAAGTGCCGAGTGCGAATTCGATTGATGTGGATGACGCGGGCAAGATTGTCGGCTTGTTCTAGTTTGCTGATCGGGATGGCAACGTTTTGAGGTGGACTTTACGTTGTCATCCCAAGCAGGATTGGGCGAGCTGTTTTCGCCCGTGGATATGCTGCCGTCGGACAAATTGCCACCTGCTCAACGAGCAAAACGCGGATCGAATATTGAGATGAAAATCGCCGCATTGAGTGCGCGTTAAATACAACCGCCAATATCTGCGGGCGTCTTCAACCACAACTGTTCGAAACGCCGCACCTGTGCTAGTGGCTCGGCCCACAATGCCTAATCCACACTCGCCCCCGTAAGCCGAATAATCGCGCCCCATTTCACCGCTTCGGAAGCCATCCAGTCACGCAACCATTCTGCGGTGCCGCCACCGACCTCAATGCCGGCATTGGCAAAGGTTTTTCTCAGATCTGCGTCTAAAAAAATTGCGTTAATCTCCGCATTAAGCCGCGCCACGATGGCGGTTGGAGTACCACGTGGCGCGACCAGCGCGTTCCATGAAATCGCTTCAAAACTCGCGAGGGATGCAACGCCGGACTCGGCCACCGTGGGTACTTTTGCCAACTCTGGCAGCGAGGCAAAACGTTGTGCGCCCGTCACCGCAATCGCTTTCAGCTTGCCCGCTTTTATCTGCCCCAATACATTGGAAGGCGCGGTGAATATGGCCTGGATGCCGCTATCGGCATCGCCCGCCATCACCGCCTGCACCGCCGGCGGTCCGCCGTTGAACGGAACATGGGTGAAGTCGATCGCTGCCTCGCGTTTGAGCAGTTCCATCGACAAATGCGACACCGAGCCATTGCCCACGCTGGCGTAATTGAGCTTGCCGGGTTGGGCTTTCGCGAGTGCCAAAAACTGTTTGAGATTACTCGCCGGCACGCTTGCGTTGATGACCAAAACATTGGGCTGGCGCGCCGTCAAAATGATCGGTGAAAAATCACGGTGCGGGTCGTACGGCAAATTTTTGTAAATCGCGGGTGCGTTGGCCAGCGGGCCGTTAAAACCCATGTAAAGCGTGTAGCCATCGGCGCTGGCTTTGGCGACTTCGGCGGCGGCGACCGTGCCGCCCGCGGCAGGTTTGTTGTCGACAATAATCGCCTGCTTCAGCCGGTCTTTTAATTTATCCGCGATCAGGCGTGACACAATATCGACCGAACTTCCGGGTGGCGCGGCGACGACAATTCGGATCGGCTTTTGCGGCCATGGTTGTGCCTTTGACGCGGCCTCGAGTGCCAGCGCCACGCCGCTATTGAAGACTAAAATCAGGATTAAAATAATTTTCATGTCGGATTATTTGTAGATAGATTTGCAGCAAGTGTGGCTCAAAAATTTCTCAGGAGACTTGGATGCCGAATCAAATGCTTGTCCCCATGATTGTGCCGATTACGGCAATTTATGGTGCGCTGTTAGCGTTGTTTCTCGTGATCCTGACGGTTCCGGTGATTAAGTTGCGGCGCGGTCTCAGGGTCGGTTTGGGTGATGGTGGACAGGCTTCTTTGCTGCAGGCGGTGCGTGCGCATGGCAATGCTGCAGAATTCATTCCACTTTTTATTGTGTTGCTTGCCGTCTACGAAATCAATCATGCGCCCGCCATGGCACTACATATTTTCGGCGTGGTTTTTATTTTGTCGCGACTTGCGCATGCGAGTGGTCTTTACCAATCCTCGGGCGCTTCATCGGGACGGGTTGCCGGCATGGTGGGCACGCTTACGTCATTGGTATTGCTCGCGATTGCAAATGTGGTGCAGGTCATCCGCTAGGGCAGCGCGCTGATCTTCAAATATGCTCACTTCCATAAATAAGCAATGACAAAAATGCCAATCATGGTCAGCGCCAATGCCAGCTTGGCGAGTGCGCCGAATAGCAATCCCAACCACGTGGCCACGCCGACTTTGCCAGCCTGACCCAGTTTCTGGTGCTCAAGATATTCACCAATCACCGCGCCAATAAACGGGAAAATAAATATCCCGATCAGCCCGAAAAATATCCCGACGATGCTGCCAATCGCCGCCCCCAGCAGCGCCAGTTTGGAGGCCCCCGCGCGTTTTGCGCCCATCATGGTGGCAATGAAATCAACCACCATCGCCATGATCGTGAGCAGCGCCAAAACGGTCAGGGTGGGCCAGCCGATACGCTGAAAATTGTCGATCCATGCGGCGACCAGCAAACCACCAAATACAAACGGCACGCCGGGCAACATCGGCAAAATCGTGCCGGCAAGTCCGACCAGCACCAATATTCCGGCCAGCGTCCATAGTAAAAATGGTTCGTATCCTGCCATATCGATTTCCTTAATTCTGTGAAATTACCGGCTGCTGGCGGTGGCGATTAGCGCATCCGCGGTACTAATTCCTTTTGTTTGTTCGCGAGCAGGGTTTGTCATAGTTGGCTATGATGAACAGTAGTGTTGAAGTATGACGGATCGATGATGTTTGTTTTAAATTGTTGAGAATGGATAAATATTTATGGCGGCAGTTCTAGACACCATTTCGCTTTTGTCCCCACCGCACCCAATCTCCCGCGGTGCATTGATCATCAAGCTGCGTGCAATTTTACCGCCGCACGCATTGCTGACCGAGAAGGAAGACCTACTGCCCTACGAATGTGACGGGCTATCGGCATACCGTGAATTGCCGATGCTGGCCGTGTTGCCATCGACCGTAGAGCAGGTGCAAGCCATTTTGCGGGTAGCGCATGACGGCGGTGTGAAAGTCGTGGCGCGC
This sequence comes from Burkholderiales bacterium, assembly GCA_038224475.1. Classification (GTDB taxonomy): domain Bacteria; phylum Pseudomonadota; class Gammaproteobacteria; order Burkholderiales; family Usitatibacteraceae; genus UKL13-2. The sequence goes on along the minus strand of JBBRFJ010000011.1, from coordinate 21,887 downwards.
GGCTCGGGCACCGGTTTGTCTGGCGGCGCGACGCCGCTGGGTGATGGCATTCTGATGTCGATGGCGAAATTCAATCAGATCGTCAATGTGGACGCGCTGGCGCGCACTGCGCGCGTTCAGCCCGGCGTGCGAAATCTAAAAATTTCCGAAACGGTGGCACCACTTAATTTGTATTACGCGCCCGATCCTTCGTCGCAGATTGCCTGTTCTATCGGCGGCAACGTCGCGGAAAATTCGGGCGGCGTGCATTGCTTGAAATATGGTTTGACGGTACACAATATTTTGAAAATCGAAGTCGTCACGATGGCGGGCGAAAAAGCGATTATTGGCTCTGCTGCGCTGGATGCGCCCGGCTATGATTTGCTGGCGCTGATGACCGGCTCCGAGGGCATGCTCGGCATCACGACGGAAGTTACCGTCAAGCTCACACCAAAGCCGCAATTAGCCCGCGTGGTGATGGCGAGTTTTGATGATGTCGAGAAGGCCGGCGAAGCGGTTGCCCGCGTGATCGGCGCGGGCATTGTTCCCGCCGGGCTGGAGATGATGGACAAGCTTGCTACCGAAGCGGTCGAGGGTTTTGTCCATGCGGATTACGATTTAAATGCGGCCGCAATTTTGCTCTGCGAATCCGATGGCACGCCTGAAGAAGTCGAAGAAGAAATCGCCAAAATGGAAGCGGTAATGAAGGCGGCGGGCGCGACGGCATGTCGCGTCTCGAACAACGAAACTGAGCGGCTTAAATTCTGGTCCGGTCGCAAAGCGGCCTTCCCGGCAGTGGGTCGTATTTCACCCGACTACTATTGCATTGACGGCTCGATTCCGCGTCGGGCGTTGGCGGCGGTGTTGCGCCGCACCGAAGAGCTGTCGGTTAAATACGGGCTCCGCTGTGCGAATGTGTTTCACGCCGGCGATGGCAATTTGCATCCGCTGATTTTGTACGACGCGAACAATCCCGGCGAGCTTGAAAAGACTGAGGAATTTGCCGGCGATATTCTAGAAATGTGCATCGAGTACGGCGGCACGATCACCGGCGAGCATGGCGTGGGTATCGAGAAAATAAACCAGATGTGCAGCCAGTTTTCAGACGCCGAGCGCGAAGCGTTTTTTGCCGTCAAACGGGCGTTCGACAGCCAGATGTTGCTCAATCCCGGCAAGGCCATTCCCTCGCTGGCGCGCTGCGCCGAGTATGGGCGCATGCGAATCCATAACGGGCAATTGCCGCATGCTGATATTCCGCGTTTCTGAAGGTTCAAGGTAATTATTGCGTTGTGGAAATCACAAACACTAATACAGGGGCGGCGTTTGAGGTGATTATGGTTGTTGATGCCCGTCGATGTTGGTCTTTCAAATTCACGATCCGAGAAGTTGCTGCCTGTCGTGATGTCTAAAGCTAGCCGTCTTGTTTTTAAAAATTAGAAATGAATAATTTCATCACTGATCTTTCGGAACGCATTGCGCAACACGCCGCCGCAAAAAAGCCGCTCGCGATTCATGGCGGAACTACGAAAGCGTTCTACGGTGGGCAAATCGTCGGCGACGCGGCGGACATGCGCGCCTACAGCGGCATCATCGAGTACGAGCCAAAGGAGCTGGTGCTCACCGTTAGATCAGGCACCACCCTCGCCGAGATTGAGCGGGTGATGGATCAGGAAAATCAAATGCTGCCGTTCGAGCCGCCGCATTTTGGCGGGGGTGCGACCATCGGCGGTACGGTGGCCACGGGACTCTCCGGGCCGCGTCGTCCTTATACAGGCGCAACGCGAGATTTTGTTCTGGGGACGCGCATCATCAACGGTAAAGGCGAAGATTTAAGTTTCGGCGGACGCGTGATTAAAAACGTCGCAGGCTATGATGTCTCGCGGCTCATGACCGGCGCAATGGGCACGCTGGGGGTGTTGCTCGATTGTTCGTTCAAGGTATTGCCCAAGCCTGCCCTTGAGGTAACGCTGCGCTATGACATGGACGAGGCAACCGCGATTCAGCGCGTCAATGAATGGGGCGGGCGGCCTTTGCCGCTTTCCGCCACCAGCGGGTCTGATGGCGTGCTGATGCTGCGATTGTCGGGCTCAGAGTCGGGCGTTAAAGCGGCGAAGGAAAAGCTCGGCGGTGAGATGGTTACAGACAAAATAGCGAGTGATTTTTGGGCTGGGCTGCGTGATCATCGGGCGGGTTTCTTTGCAAGCGGCGAGCCATTGTGGAGATTGTCGGTGCCCTCGACCACACCACCGCTAAATCTCAACATGCCGCAGTGGATTGAGTGGGGTGGCGCGCTGCGCTGGGTGCGTGGCGCGACTGATATGCATGCCCTGAGAGCCACAGTGGACGCAGCGGGCGGGCATGTGACACTGTTCCGGCACGGTGATAAATCAGCCGGCGTGTTTCATCCGCTGCAACCGGTGCTCGGTAAAATTCATCGTAACTTGAAAGACGCATTTGATCCGGAAAATATTTTGAATCGCGGGCGCATGGATAATTTTTAGCGCCGATTAATTCGTGAGCCGATTTGAAATTTGTGATTCCCTGCTTCAAAAATAAAGTAATTTAAACCATGCAAACCAATCTAGCCGACTTCATCAAAGACACGCCCGAAGGGATCGAGGCTGAAAGCATTTTGCGTAAATGCGTGCACTGTGGCTTTTGTCTTGCGACGTGCCCGACGTATAACCTGCTCGGCGATGAGCTGGATAGCCCGCGCGGGCGGATTTATCTGATGAAGCAAATGCTTGAGGGCGCGCCTGTCACGGCAAAAACCATGCTGCATCTCGATCGTTGCCTGACCTGCCGCGCCTGTGAAACCACATGCCCCTCGGGCGTGCAGTATGGACGCTTGATCGATATTGGCCGCGAGATCGTGGAGCATAAAGTCGAGCGGACTGCGATTGATAAATTGAAGCGATCCGTATTAAAAAAAGCCCTGCCGCAAACCGGCTTATTCACGGCGGGGCTGGCGATTGGCCGCGCAGTGAAGCCACTGCTGCCGCATGCAATCGCAAAAAAAATTCCTGCCAAACGCGATGCCGGCGTGTGGCCCGCGCCGCGCCATGCGCGCAGAATGCTGGTGCTGCAAGGCTGCGTGCAACCGGCAATGGCGCCGAGCATAAACACCGCCACCGCGCGGGTGCTGGACCAACTCGGCATCTCGCTCGTCGCAGCACCCAACGCGGGATGTTGCGGCGCGATTCCGCATCATCTTAACGACCCCCATGAAGCGCACGTTTTTATCAAACGAAACATTGATGCGTGGTTACCGTTCATCGACGCGGCAGATGACGAACGCGTGGAAGCCATTGTCGTGACCGCGTCCGGCTGCGGCACCACCGTGGCCGAATACGGCTACCTGCTGCGCAACGACACCGAATACGCGGAAAAAGCCAGTCGCGTTTCAGCGCTGTATCGCGACCTCAGCCAGGTAATCGACCAAGAAAAAAGTGCGCTCGCCAAGTTGTTCACGTCGAAAAATAAAACAACGCAAAAGCTCGCTTTCCATTCGCCCTGCAGCCTGCAACACGGCCTTAAAATCAAAGGCGTGGTGGAAGAAATATTAATTGCCGCAGGTTATGAACTCACCAACGTTCCCGACGGCCACCTCTGCTGCGGCTCCGCCGGAACCTATTCGATATTGCAAAGTGAGCTCTCTCAACAACTGCTCGCCAACAAAGTGAAGTCCCTCGAATCCGGCGCGCCGCAAATGATCGCAACCGCCAATATCGGCTGCCTCGCGCATATTGAATCGGGATTGAATGCGAGTTCAGGCACTCCTATTCGGCACTGGATTGAGTTGGTGGATGAGCGGTTGAGCTGACTGCCGGACGACACTACATGGATGTCTGATGTGATTGATGTCGAGTGATGGGGGCACATACCAGCCTAATTGTTTTCTAGGTAAACTAGATGTAACGCTCATGAAGCGTGGGTTAAGCCTCTAAACAAATAGCCTTCTTAAAGGTCGATATGAAAAAAATACCAGGCGCTGCATTTGCGGCGGTGCTTTTATGCTGCACCTTGTCCGCACAAGCTGATGATCCGACAGCAGGATCGGATGGAAATGGGCTGGCAAAATTCACGCGGACTTCGAATTGGACCGTCGGCGTTATTCCTTACGCCAGCTTTTCCACGACGCCGAAGTTTTTATATCTAACTGGCCCGTGCCTCAAGCCGGTCGATATAGATCTTTCGCGCCTGTCGATTCGCCGAATCGACGTTCGTGCGAATGAGTTGCTCGATTGTGCCCCGAATGGAACAGCCAGCCTGACCGTACCGCTGACGGGGACCTACCTGCCCGGTTCATATTCGGTGTTCTCAACAGGTACCTCGCGGGCAGGTGCGCCGCTAATTTTTGGTGGCTTTGAAGTGCTGAATGGGGCTCCGGGCAAGCCGACGATGAACATCACCGGCCTTTGGTACGATCCGGCAACCACCGGTTCAGGCGTGAGTTTTGTGCAAAGCAAATCCGGCAGTAATATTGTTTTTGGAACGTGGTTTATGGCGGGTGGTAGCTGGTATTCCCTTCAACAATTGGAGTGGAATGCCGCAGGAGACGGGCTCGAAGGTGTTGCCTTTGAGGTGCAGTCAAAGACGGCCGCTTGCCCCAATGCGACGCCGTGCCCGGCGGCGGCTCAAACGCTGGTGCCGGTGGGCTCGGTCTCGATAAAAATAAAAGGACCAAATGACATATACATACAAGCCTTCGATGGCACGCACCAGTCTGCGTTTGCGTCCAACTTAACCAAACTCTTGTTCTGAGGTGGCGACCATGATGAAAAGTAAAATTCAAAAACTACTTTCGGGTGCAGCAATATTTCTCGTGGTTTACACGCTGTATTTTCCATCAATTGTTTACGCGTACTCGTCAGCTATAAGCATGACAGTGGTGCCTGAAAGTGCGCCCATTAATACGCCAAGAACTATTTCCGTGACCTATGCAGTGCAAAACTTCTGTAATTATCCAACCGCTATTACCTTGGATTCATCGATGGTGGATACCAATGGAACATTGTCTATTGGGTTCGACTACGGTGTCCTTTTGATTTGTGCACTGTCGTTTAACCGCACCCAAACTTTCGTAACAACCTATACCCCTGTAAAAGCAGGTGATTTGACCGTCAGGGCCAGGGATGGAGACGCATCGGCTACAGCGCTCATTAAGACCGTCGATGGCCCCAGAATTCGTTCCAAGTTTGATGTCACTGGCTTATGGTGGGATCCGAGCACGAGTGGTTCAGGACTTTCCATCATCCACTCTTACTCAACCACCGATGTCGCCGTTGTAAGCTGGTATGCGCATACCAACGGCGCGGTTGTGCCGTATGAATTTCCACCGCAGAGACTTCCGCCGACTCTTAGCGCGCGCTGGTTTTCAGTTCAAGGTTTGCAGTGGACCGAGGACGGCAGTGTGTTGGAGGGTGGTGCCGCTTACACAGTCGGCGGAAGCACCTGCCCAGTGCCTTTATTGCCAATGGGTGTGGGTTTAGCCGACTGCCCTTCAAAGTCGAGCACCTTAACTGCCTTCGCGCGCTTGCGAATTAAATTCGAGTCCGCAAAAAAAGCCAGAGCCGAAGCTATTTTGCCTGACGGCAAAACGCTATTCATAGCGAACATTGTGCCATTCGATTTTTAGCACGACGAATGTAAATGACATCCTGTCTTTAGCGTTTCCGCGATTTGCCGCCCTAGAGAAAGGAGGCAATGTCTTATCATTGCATGATTAGATCCGGTTCGCTACCGTTTATGTTGCCATGACGGCATTGACCACCCAACACATCGACACGCCAACGCTAAACCACCCGCGCTTCTAGGAAAGTATCAAAGGCCGTATTGAACGCGGTTTCAACCTCAAAATAGGGCAGCGCGCCCGCGGTGAAAATACTGAAACACCAGTTGGGTTTTTTCTCGATAATAAATTTGCCACGATAGTCCGTGAAGTCGCCGCGGGTGCCATGCGACATCCATATCGGCATGTTGAGCGACTCATAAACCGTGTGAATATCGGCGCTGAAAAGATGGGCTGACAAGAAATGCAGCGGCGCAAACTTAGCGCCGGGGTAGCGGGTCGTGAGCACACCATAAGACCACAATGTTTCATCAATCGCCTTTGATCCCCAGGTGCGTTGCAGGAAATAGCGAATCACACCGGGCCGGGTAAGGCCGCGAAAAATAGCCTCGCTCCAGCCTGGGCGCGGACCAACGAACAAGCGATAAAGCCACTTGACCTGGCGTGTCGTGCCGAGCGGCGCACGGCGCTCGCGCGTGCCGCTAAAACCTGTCGGACTGACCAGGGCCAGAGTGCGAAATGCGGCCGGCGATTCCATCGCGGCGCGCGCCAAATATTCACACGACAATGACACGGCCAGCGCATCAATCTGCGCAGTGCCGCAGCGCAGATGAATCTGCGCCACCAACGCATGCAGCGCATCGGTCATCAGGCGCGGCGTGTAAGGCCGGTCACTGCGATCTGAAAAACCGAAGCCGGGCAAATCAATGGAAAACACCGTATGCGTCGCCCGATAATGTTCATGCAAGGGCCGCACTTCAGCGGCAGACGCAGAGGCATTGATGCTATGAATCAACAGCAGCGGTGGACCATCACCCGCCACATAAACGCTGATCTGGCCGGCGATGCTGTCGAATTCAAATCGTTCGCCGCTGACGGCCGGGGGCAGGGTCGTTAGCATGCGCGTGACGTGACCTTGGTATGACAAAGAGCGTAAACGAGAAGATCTTCACCGTTAGTAAAAGTCAGCTTGGTCCGGCATGAAGATAACGATTGCGATTGCATGATGCTGAATCCAATGAGAGCAATATTTAGCGGCAAAAAAATACTCTAATACTGGCGGGCGTTATGGAGCATTTGTGGCTTGAGGCGGTCGCCAATCAACGAGGTTAAGCGGGCGAATTGCTACTTTTTGCAGCAGGTGGAGAGCGCATGATGGGCAGCAACTTTTACAAAGCTCATCATAGCGCACGAGGCTATCTGCGAAAAAAATCAACTTATAATGGCAGCCGTTGATCGCTCAAGATGATCGTTGCAAACAAGCGCATCGTTGTATAGAAAATTTTCGCATCGTCTACTTTAAAGAAACCCAATGTCTGAAAGCACCACTCTGCCCGTCGCTGAATCCGCCCCGACCCCGATCACAGAAGACCGCCTGTGGCATGACGACGGCTGGCGCGCCCGCGTGATCAAGAACGAAGATGACGACGGCTGGGCGGTGGAAATGACCAAAGATGGCGAGCCCGAGCCGGGCCTTACCGTGCCATGGACGATGGGCCGTGATAAGAAAAATCCCAAGCCGCTGGATGTCGCCGCGTTTCATGTTTTGCTACGCGCGGCGCGCGAAATTCGCATGCGACATGAGCATCAACTGCACGCGTCACTCAACAAAAAAGTGGTGGTGCGGGTTAACGATGCCGATATCGTGGTGATGCTCGCGATTGTTCCCGATGAAGATTCGCCGTATGCAACCCTCACCGCACGGCCCGGGCGTGATCGCGGTGCCGCGGCGCTGGCCGAGGTGAGGGTGGCGGCATCGTTCAAGCTAACGGACGCGAGCGCGATAGCGTGGATTGAAAACGGCTTTGAGCGACCGGGGTAGTTGGCTGCGGCATTATCTGGGCCGTTTCGGTAGGGACGTGCGCGGATCACTCGCTTCGGGGCACAAAATATTCGCTTGGGTTTATAGACTCCGCCCAATTTGCATAGATAAAAATAGCCGCTAGCTAGATTCAAGGACTTGGCTCCGGCGCGCGTGTTTAAGGCCAAACCCCGCCACCCATGGTGCGTTTGACGACTTTAGATGTGGAAACGCCGTCAATGCTATGGTTTTGATCGCGCCAAGTCGCGTTGCATTCCGTCAGCCGCAGTAGTAGCGCGCTGAATCCGCCACGTTGCCTTAGTTCGCCTCGAAGCTGCTTAATGGACAAATAGTCCCACGCGATTGCAGCTTCGTCCCGCATGCTAACGAACCGACAAAATCGGCAGCAAGTTAGTATTGGATGCGTAGCTTAGGCGTGTAGAATAAAGTTAGGCGCGTAGTTAAAGATGCCAGCCCTCTAAATTCCGATAAAGGAAGAAAAAATGAAATTCCGTCACCGCAGGCACCGCCTTGCCAATGCCATGTGCTTCGCACTTGGCACAATCAGCACAATTACCACGCTCGCGATCCCGATCGCCGCTCATGCCGTCCACCTAAGCCCGAATGGCTTGGGACAAGTGTTGATTTATCCGTATTACACCGTGCGCACTACTTTCGGCGGCACTGCCTACTCAACGTTGCTGTCAATCGTCAATGCCAGCGACGATACCAAGGCGCTCAAAGTACGCTTTCTCGAAGGCCAGCGCGGCGCGCAGGTGATGGACTTTAATTTATTCTTAGCGCCGCGCGACACCTGGACTGGCGCCATTGCAGCCACCGCCGATGGTGCTGCGCTGGTGACAAACGACAACTCTTGCATCACCCCGCTGGATCTTTTTACGGCATCTAAGAAAAACGAATTCAGCAATAAAGCTTATTCGAGCGATAGCATCAAGTCCATTGACCGCACTCGCGAAGGCTATGTTGAAGTGGTTGAGATGGGCGTCGTCACCGATCCCGCGGTGATTTCATATCTGGCACCCACTGTCGCAGGCGTGCCCACCAATTGTGCAGCGGTCGATGCGCTTGATCCGGCTTCAACGGGTAAGCCACCTGCGCTTAAATTCCCCGGCACTTATCTGGCCGCGCCGACGGGACAATTAAGTGGCCGTGCCGTGATCGTAAACGCCAATGCGGGCGCCAGCTACGGCATTGACGCAGTCGCGCTGGAACAATGGTCTGACAAGGTGCAATACACCGGCATCGGTTCCGATGGCCCGCTGCTTGGCGCGGCCAGCCCTGCGGTAAGCACAGTACTGACACCTGCAGGTGTCGTGACCGCCACATGGAGCAACGGTCGTGACGCGGTCTCGGCAGCGCTGATGCGCAGTGCCATCAATAACGAATATGGTTTGGATGCCGGCACACTTTCTCAAACCGATTGGCTGATCACCGCGCCGACTAAGCGTGAACACGTTCCAGCGGGCGTCGGCTCCGCGACTCCGCCTTTCCGTAACACCGCTAGCAACAGCAACAACGGTCGTTTGGCTACTGGTTTGACGTGTGACGGCTACGCACCAAATATCCGTAATCGGGAGACAGCCACGCTTGGCGCAAACCCGAATCCGAACCCTTCCCCCTCACCCAATGGGCCATTTGTGATCGACGACTTTTGCTTCAGCACATCGATAATTCCGCTTCAAAATACAAGTTTGCTCGCGGCATTTCTAACAAGTTATCCGGTGCCTTCAATCCTATATTTCGCTGGAAGCGCCACCACCACCGGCGGCCCCACTACCAACCTACCCGGCGTGCAAGGCCCCAATGGCTGGCTGCAAATGGCATTCACTCGTGACCCGCTTCCCAAGCTCACGCCACTTTCCGCCACGCGTAATGGCATCACGCTCATCACCGGCACGCATTACGGCCTGCCGGTAATCGCGTTCGCGTTTCAGAACTTCAACAAAGCGGGTGTGGTCTCGCAATACGGCGTCGTGCAGCAAGCGAAATACAACGCAAAGATTGATCCTTGAATTGATCCTTGGCGATGCATCGCGGTTTGAAAAGCCGCGATTAAAGTGATAGCGGGCGCGGCAATCGCGTGTCCGATGAAAATACCTTCGACTAATTTGGCCGCAGGGCTAAGTCTTCGCCATAAGATCGCGACCGTGCCCGAGGCGGCCAAACTAAAGAACACCAGCGCGGGCAAAAGATAGTGCCACGCCTGACACCGGCAACCTCTGCGACGACATGTGGGTGGTGCTAAACCTGATCGCTTAATCAGGCAGTCTCATAAATTGCTTCACCAAGAAAGCAATTTCGCGCATAAATCATGATTGAAATGAATCCTTAACAATTGGCTGTCACCCTAGTAGCTGGGGCATTTATGACCGCAATTTCGATCACTACTTCTCTTATTTCAAAACAACCGAAGGATTCCAGCATGAAAAATCTACCCCAATTAACCCTGCTTGCTGCGGCGTTAGGGTTTTCCGTCACCGCGAGCGTCGCCCATGCGCAGTCGAACGCCAATACACCAGACAATAGTTTCACGGGCAAGGTGGCGTTATTTTCCGAGTACGAGTATCGGGGTATTTCGCAGACCTCGGAAAAACCTGCCGTGCAATTGAATCTCGACTATGCGCATAAGAGCGGTTTCTATCTGGGCACATTTGTATCGAACATCAACTGGCTCAAAGACACGGCGAAAGATAATGGCTTTTCCAGCAACTCAAAAATAGAAGTGGATATCTATGGCGGTTTCAAAGCAGAAGTCGTCAAGGATGTCACGGTCGACGTGGGTTACCTGCATTACGAGTACCCCAGCTCTAGCGCATTTTCGCCAAAACCGAACACCGATGAGGTTTATGTCGGCGCATCTTACGGCCCGGCTTCGGTGAAATATTCTTACTCAGTGAAAGACAGCACCTTTGGCGTACCGAATAGCAAAGGTTCGGATTACATTGAGGTGGCGATTAACTATCCGATTCCCGCGCTCTCGCAGCTAACCGTAAATGGCACGGTGGGGCGTCAGACGTATAAAAACGCGGGCTTCCTGTCATACACCGTGACCAAGCTCGGCGCAACCTGGGATTTTGGCAAAGGCTTGACGGCGGGTGCTTATTACAAGGGCACCGATGCACAGCGCGCGCCATACACCATCCAGGGCCGTGACTGGAGCAAGGACCGCTTAGTGGCCTTTGTTGCGTATGGGTTTTAACCTCTGAATCTGCACCATTAACACGGCCAATTGATGGTTAGGCTAGCGCCTAACCATCAATGATTCGCGCTTCGCTAATGACAGACTTGCGCTGCTGAAATTGAGCTAGCGCTTTGCGATCTCGACCACCGCATCGATTAATCGCAACTGACTCACCATGCCCATGATGGAGTCTAATTTAGGGCCGATTTCCAGTGTGCCGGAGATTGTGACCGGCGCGGTATTCTTTGTGGTCGGCGGCGTGTCGCGCGGGTAAACCACCACCAGATCGATTGGCCAATTATTACCATCCGCATTGCAGTACGGGCAAATATGCGCGGAGGTGCTGGTCAGGATTAAAAACTCCGCCTCTGCTCGAAATGGGGGGGCGACATAGCCGGTAATGCGTACCCGTTTGCCCGCCAATGCGCGCAGCGAAGGTGAAAACTCTGGACCTCCGGAGCCGTTCGAAGAATCTTTCGCAGATTCTTTCGCAGATTCTTTTGACACTGCGCTAGGGTTCGGGGGGCGGCTCACTGCATAAAATTCATCAAAGCGAATCTCTCGCTCCGCAACGGGTGCCTGCCCAGGAGTTGGAGCGGCCAAGCTTATGCAGCTTACGCAGGCCGAACTTGCGAGCAGCCAGCTTAGAAAAATAATCGTTTTCCGCGTGAATATAGTTTGCATGGTGTGTTTTGAAATCGTGAAAATGTTGACGGTAGACTTGACAAATTGAGTATTGCAAAGGCTACGCACAGGCCGTTACCGAATAATGGCAGCGCTATTGCAAGCCGGGTTTATCGCGGACGTGAAGTCTCCTTTATTTCTTTGATCGCTTGTATTGCCTGCCCCGCTTCGGGCCGAAGCGGCTGCAACTGCTGCAATTCCTTGAGTAGTGAAGTGGCCACTGCCGCATCGGTGTTTCCTAATGCAACTGCGATGCGCAAGAGTGGGTCGTAAGCAGGCCGAAAATCGGGACTTAACCGCAACACCGCGAGCAACGGCTCACGTACCTGCGCCAACATCTGTCTCGGGTCGGCGGTGGCTTTGACATTGCGGCCGGCGTTAATAAATTGATCGCGTGCCTGCCAGTAAGCCGCTAATCGTGCGGCCCAAGCGGTGTCAACGGGTGCGACCAGCAACTCATCGGTGCGAATATCCACTTCCCGCAATAACGCCGACAGCCGATCACGCGGCAAGGAATCGGCTGCATAAGTGATGCGTGGTGCGAGGGTGGCGACAACGGGATGGTCGTCTGTGTTGAGCGGCGCTGAGCCGGCAAATTTCGCGAGCGCGCGCGGCCCAGCGATAAAGCTGCCCAGCAGCGCAAAATCATCGGCCAATCCAAATTCAGCCGGGGCCCGCAGCATGGTGCTGGCGCTCGATTGTAGGCGTGCGCGAATCGCCGCTGCATCAAAGCGCCGCCCATCTCGGCGGGCGATAAGGCCTACTACCGGGGTGTCCAGACTATTTGTGGCCAACACCGCGAAGCTGTTCGGATTGACCGCCACATAGCTTTGTACGATGCTGCGCAATGTGGGCAGATCGAGCTGATGCAGCGGCAACCACTGGCAAAAAAATCCGTCTTCGGCGAGCTGGTCGCGCACCGCTGCAAAATGCTCGACCGTATATAGCGAAGCCGAGCCTGAACGCGCCGGATGAAAATTATCGGCAACAATAAAATCGTAGCGCGGGGCAGGGGGGCGCTGTGCAGATGGTTGCTCACGAGAACGTACAAAGCGCCGTGCATCCGCCGTGATCAGGGTTAGTCGCGGATTCGGTTGGGGGCCACTCGCGCCGTTAACCGTCGCCGTGAAATAGGCCGACGCCGCGATAACGTCCGGCAGCAGTTCGACGGCATCGACTTTCAATTGCGGATCGTAAGTGGCGCTGGTGGCCGTCACGCCGGTGCCCAGGCCAAGGAATAGGGCGCGTTTAGGATCCGGATGAAGCAACAGCGGGATCAGTGCCTGTCTGGCATCGGCGAGCAGCGTGGCGCTGCTGCCTTCCTGTTGCCGGTTATTGATGTGTAAACGGGCCACGCCGCGCGCGTCTTCAATCACGCTTACCGCTGCCGCAGCACCGTCCTGATAGCTGACGAGTCGGCCGCTCGCTTCAACCTCGACAAAGCGAAGGGATGGTCCCCACAACGCTAAAGCAAACAACACGCACCCGGTCATCGCGAGCAGTGGCCGTGATAATTTAGTCCGCCAAGTTGTGATGTCGCGGCCCACCATTGATAGCAGCAGATAGCCGCTTGCCACCAGCAGTAACGCGCGTTGCGGCCCGATTACGGGCACCAGTAACACGCCGAACAGCAGGGGAGCGAGCGCCGCGCCTAAAGTGTTGATGCCCAAGCAATGGCTAAATTTAACGCCGCTTATTTTCGCGGCGGTGCAAAGGTGGCTGAATAGGGCGCCCATCAAGATCGTCGGTACCAAAAACGAGATCAACGCGATGATGGCTTCGGCGGTCAGCGCGGCAGCCATGCTGGAGCCCAGCAATTTTAATGCCGCGCTTTTGACAGCCGCCGCAGCACCCAAAAAAATTATGCCGAGGAGGCAGGCGGCTGTCAGCCATTGCAGCAATCGCTGGGTGATGCCATTGACGTCATCCGCAGCCCAATTTTTATGACGCTGCCAGCGCGCGTATCCAGCTGCGCCGGAGGCGGTTCCTACCAAATAGACCGCCAGCAATATTGCAAACGTGTAGACCGTATTTTCAGCGACTTGGCTCAACACCCGCACCACCAATATTTCGTAGCCAATCCCGAGTAGCCCGGTGCAAAACAATATCGGCAGCAACTGCCTGCCCGCCGAGTCTGCGAGTAAGTTAGCGCCAGTCGTGCCGGTCGAAACAGGTGAGATGGCCGGCATCTGCGGCGGCGAAAAAAATTTCAACACCGCAAATGCGCAGAATAAATTTAGCGCGACACAGATGTAGGCGGTGTGCGCCAACCCCAGCCAAGGCAATAACCAAAATGCCGTCGCCAATACGCCCAACACGGCCCCCAGCGTGTTGGCGGCATACAGGCTGGCAATGCCGCTATCCGCTTTGCACAATGGCGCGAGCACCCGCGCCATAGCCGGCAGGGTTGCGCCCATCGCTGCAGTCGCAGGCAGCAGCATAAGAAAGGTGCCGCCGAACGAGACCGTCCATTGCCACCACGGGCTGGGTTGGCGACCGATGAGTTGCAGCATCGCTTCGGCCAACGGTGCCATCAGCAACGCAAGCACCATGCTCCAACCGGCGATCGTCAGCTCGCAAACGGCATACCAGCGGGCGGGCCTTGGGCTGCGTTCAATCGGTGTCGCCAGCAGCCACGCGCCCGCGCCAATGCCGCCAAAAAACGCTGAGACCACTGCAATGACCGCGGCGGCTTCATGCCCCAACCAAAGGGAAGTTTGCTGCGTCCAGATTATCTGATAGCCAAGGCCCGCGAAGCCCGACGCGATCATCAGCCCAATGGCAAGTCGATATCGGCTGAGAGCGGAGTTTTCAGCTGCCAACATGGTGGAAACAGTAAAAAAGCGAATCATGCCTTTATCCACTAAAGGCGATCCGGTATCCCCAAGAATCCAAGCGATTCGGAATGGCATTAAACGATAACGTGATACGCCGCCCGCCCGCATTCGGCGGCACCGCGTGCATGAGGTAGCTGGGGAATAAAACCAAATCGCCGGGCATGGGTTGCGGGCTGATCCATTTGTCGGCGTTGTACGGCCCCATTTCGGCACCAGCATGGTCGTTCTTAAACGCAAACTCCACACCACCCGGTGATTTCATAAACACCGTGCGCGAATCAGGATGGGTCACGGTGAGATAGGCAACACCGGATATGAAACTGTTGGCGTGATTGTGCATGGCCTGACGCCCGCCTGTATCGAGCACATTGACCCACATTTCCTTTAGCGCCCACCCAAGCCGCTCACCGAACAAAAGTGCTCCAAAGTCTACCAGTGACGGGGTGATCGCATTCGCCGCCTCGACCAGCAAAGGGCTGTCGCTGGGGCGCAACATCGCCGTATGGGAAAGATTCTCCGAGGCGTTATTGGCGCGGTCGGTGGCATGACTGAAATGCGCCACCAAGCCCGCCACCAGCGCGGGTGACAGAGCCCCCGGTATCCGCATAAAAGGCGTGGGGAACAGCGGGATAACTTCTTGCATGGATGGGTCGGGATTCGAATCGGTTGGGATTTTTGAAAAGGCCAGTATTGCCAAGGCAAAGTCCGAAGACGCTTGAGCAAGACTGCGAATATATGACGCCAATATGACACCGATGTGTCACGCCATCGACCGCTTTGAAACGGGTAAGGTTCTTTTTATGTCACGGATATGTCATCTGCGTTTCGTACGATACGCGATAAGTTTTTTATCGCTCTTTTTATCGTGCATTTCATTCGTCCCCATGCTTAGCCAAGCCAAAATACCGAAGGAGTTCCAAATGATTCAAAGATTCAACCAACGTCAGATCGCAGTCGCGGTTACCGCGGCCCTGGGTGTCGCGACATTTGCGACCATGTCGACAGTAGCGAATGCCGAAAAAGTACCCGGCAAGTATGTGGCGGGCGATTTCCACAACCACACGACGTGTTCCGATGGCTCAATTTCGATGCAAAAATTGGTCAAAAAGTCGACCGATAAAACGGATACGCCATGGGGTCTCGATTGGTTTGTACAAGCCGGTCACGGCGGCACAGGTAACCGCAATTGCTCGCTGGTGGAGGACGCGACACTGGCCACACCGGCTTATCCGCTGGTTCCCAACGCCAGCCCGCAAACCACCTGGGCGGGTAGTGTCGGGGCGGACAAAGTAAAAGGAAATTTAAGCGGCACTGCGGCCAATCCGAGTATGTGGCGTTGGCAGGCCATTCAGGAAGTGCAGTACCAAGTCATTGAACATTTGAATAGGCTAAAAGATTTGCCGATTTTCTTAGGCTTGGAATCGGTCGTAGCCGGGCATGAGCACACCTCCATGTCGGTGATCGCCGGGCAGATTCCCGCTGCCGGTGCCGGCGTACCGGTGACGGTGCCGGGCTATGTACCGCTGGGTAATTACGTCTCACTTGGCAACGCAAACGCGTTAGCGCAATGGTCGTACTGTTTCGACCGTGGCGATACTGATACCAGCCGCGGGAACAATAAATTAACGAATCAGGGAAACAACTGGGATTGCTCAGTCGCGGGCAGCGCGAACGCCAGCGATCCCAGCTGGAACGCCGCTGGACAAAAGCTGTTGCCTGCGGCGGGCGCCGGTGTCGGTGACAAAGGCCATTTAAAGACGGTCGAGGCCATGAAGTGGATGAAGTCAAACTATCCTACCGGCAGTTACTATGTGCCAGCCCATCTGGAGCGCGCGGGTCCGTTTAATCCAAACGGCAACAACGGTTTTAACGTCGAGCATCTGCGCAACTTCAACAACGCCGCTCCGATGGTCGCGTTTGGCTTTGAGACCCAGCCCGGTCACGGCGCATCGGATGCGCGTGGCGAATACAACATCCGTCGCAACAACATCGGTGGCGTGAATACCGACTCCGCCGGTGGCACCACTTTCGGTGGCACGGGAGTTTATGGCGCACAAGTCGGCGGCGTGTGGGATGCGCTGCTCGGCGAGGGCCGCAATTTTTGGTTCTTCGCGAGTTCCGATTGGCACAATCGCGGCATCTTCGGTTCTGACGACCGCCGCTCTTCGCAGGATTTTTATCCCGGCGAATACCAGCGCAATTACACCATGGTGCGCAATCCGAGCATTTCTAAATTGACCCCGCAAATGATTGTCGATGGTCTGCGCACCGGCAATAATTTTGCCGCATCCGGTCAGTTGATTGATCGTTTGTCATTCGTGGCCTGTACCACCAGCCGCCAAGCCCGCGGTGGCCGCACTGATGCAATGGTGGAGGCCTTGGCCATCAATGCTGCGGTCAATAACACTGACATTGATGCCCCCGGCTGCGTGACGATGGGTGAGAAACTGGTGGTGACACCGGGTTCGGATGTGGTCATCTCGATCGTGGTGCGCGATCCGGCCGGCACCAACTACTCGCCCTATACGTTTACCAATCCTTCGCTAGCGCAAGTTAATGTGAACCAAGCGTTGAACTTGCCGGTGCTTGATCACATCGATGTGATTCGCGGCTTGGTTACTGGCTACAAAACCCCGGGTGCCGCCGATTATGCTGGTGAATGGCCACGCGATTGGCTGCGCAATCCGAATATGGCTAATGTTCCTGCTGCCGCCAAGAACACCTCTGCTGCAATGGTTAATACCTTCAATAGCAATTCATGGAAAGCCATTGACGGCGAACTAAGGGCGATGACCTTCCGCCTGAAGTCGGTCAACGCCTCGCAATATGTTCGCCTGCGCGGGACCAACCTGCCCGCCAACGTGCCGTTTGAAACCGACATTGATGGAAATCCGCTGGCCGATATCCACACCAATGCCACCGCTGTAAACCCCACCGTCCCCGGTGGTACTGATGGCATTCCAGCCAATGCGAGTTTGAAAATTGCTTGCAAGACCGTCGGCACCACTGAATTCAATGGCTGCCCGAGCCACTTGCCCACCATCAACGGGCAAAAATTTGTCGCCTACGATGTGGCCGCTTGGTCTGACCTGTGGTTTTATAGCAATCCGATTTATATCGAAGTACGCGGCTCCGCCACGGTGGCGGGCTTGAACTAGATATAGCGCGGAATATTGCGCCAGCAACGGCACGACTAAGCGCCGCACGGTACCGTGCGGCGCTTTACTTTTTTATTATTGCTTTGATGTTGTCAACACGAGCCTAAATTTCCGATGTCTATTTCCTCATCTTTGCCAGACCTAAATTCGATAGCAGATACCAAACCCAGCCTGAATGCGCCCCCCCGGCAATCACGCCTGACCAAGCTTTCACCCTGGTTGCGGGAGCCGCTGCTCCATTTTTTGTTGCTTGGGGCGGTGTTATTTGGCCTGGATCACATCATTTTCGCCACCACTGATGACCCTCGAAAAATTGTGATTGATGCTGCGGTGGATCAGGAATCGCGGCAAATATTTGTGGCTGCACGAGGCCATGAGCCGAACGAGGAGGAGCTATTTGCACTGCGCCGAGTGTGGCTCGATAACGAGGTGCTGTACCGCGAAGGGTTGGCGCTTGGCGTCGACAAAGGCGACAACGTGATTCGTGATCGCGTCATATTTAAAGCGCTGAGTTTGGTCAGTTCGGATCTGAAATTGCCGCCCGTGGACGATAAAGTGCTTGGCACGTGGTTTGAAAAGAACCGCGCCAAATATGACGAGCCGGCCCGCTACGATTTTCAAGAAGCGGTGCTCGCCGGCGATAAGTCGGAAGCGGCGGTGAGAGCGTTGGTCACGACTCTGCAAAGCGGCAAACCCAGTGAACTCAATGCCGGACTGCGCGTGTTCAAAGGCCGTCCGCACGAGAATATCGTGGCGGGCTATGGTGCCGAGTTTGCCAAAACGCTCGAAGCCTCGCCGCTTGGAAAATGGCTGGCTCTACCCACGCTAGAAGGTTGGCGTGCGGTACAACTTGACGCCACCGCGCCCGGCAAGCCCGCTGCGTTCGAGACACTGCGCGGCGTATTGCTGCAAGACTGGACCGATGCCACGATGGCCGAACAGCGCAGCGCGGCGGTGGCGGTGCTGGCAAAAAAATACAGCATCAAGATTGAAGCAGCGCAAAAATGATCAAGGCACTTCGCAAACTCTTTCTCATCGCGTTTCTGCCGATAATTTCTCTGGCCAGCATTGTGGTCAGCACGGCAGCCAGTGCACATGAAATGAGCATGGCCGAAATGGAGCTGCGCCAAATTTCGCGCAGCGAATTCTTATGGCAATGGACGGTTAGCGGCAATCGCCCCGCCAGTGAAGTGTTGACGCCGCTGTGGCCCGAAGGCTGCCAGACTGAATCGAATTTGCTGCGTTGCGGTGCAGACGGACTTCAGGGCACGCTTGGTATGGAGGGCGTTGGCAAGCGCTATTCGGCGGTGATGGTAAAAGTTTTCTGGCTCGATGGCCCGTCGCGCGTGTACACGCTCACCGGCGGCCAGCCGACGGTGCGCATGTATGGTGCGGCCGATGACGAGCGCGGCATGGGCGAGATTGCCAAGGCTTACACCCTGCTCGGTGTTGAGCACATTTTGTCTGGCGTCGACCACTTGTTGTTCGTGCTCGCGCTGCTATTTTTAGTCGGTTTTCATCGACGCTTATTCTGGACGATCACCGCCTTTACCGTCGCGCATAGCATGACGCTGGCGCTCAGCGCACTGGGCTTACTCACGCTGCGCTCACCGCCGGTTGAAGCCACGATTGCGCTATCGATCATGCTTGTCGCCAGCGAAGCGCTAAACCATCGAGCCACACTGGCAAGACGCTGGCCGGCAATGGTCGCGTTTCTGTTTGGTCTGGTACACGGCCTCGGCTTTGCCGGCGCGCTAAAAGAAATTGGCCTGCCGGATAATCATCTCTCGGTGGCGCTGCTGACGTTCAACCTCGGCGTGGAAATCGGGCAAATTTTTGTGGTGGCGGTTGCGTATGTCGTTTATCGAGCGATGACCCGGTTGCCGAAAATTACCGTGGCCCGCATCTATGCGCTCTACGGCATTGGCAGCGTGGCCGCGTTTTGGTCGATAGGCAGAGTTGTTAAGATTTTGCTTTAAGCCCACTCACCTGTCTTGTGAAAGTAATTCAAATGTTTCTAAGGAAGCTCTAATTAAGTCGATTCCGTTGCCATACGTTGTTGCGGGTATAAAAATATCTCCTCATATATCAAACATATGCTGCGCCGATATTTTTATATTTACGCCTAGTCTGGCTTAGAACTAGACTTACTCAGAGCTTCCCGAAATGTAACGCTTTATTCAAAGCGGTGTTTCAAGAATTTATATGTATTGCCCAGCGCCAGCGCTAGATTTTATAAAAGTTGATATGCATTAGTGGCAGCCCGCAAGAACACAGCGACTACGATTAAGGCGTGACTAGTGTCCATCGTCAGCCAATAGCACTCAGCGAAGTTGTCAGCTGCAATTTGATTTGGGCTTGTGGCTGACATCCATTAAAGCGACGCGCGGTAATTTCATTGTCTGGCGAGCTGCCCTTCTGATGAATAATCCAGCGCAGACATTTTGGCTGCGGACTCCGACAACCCTTGCATGGGCGGACGCCCAAACTTTATGGCGCCTCACGGGTCACCCTGGCCGACGCATCACGCGCCGTTCGCTAGCGCACAGACGCTGCAGTTTGTAGCGTAATATTGTTTGTCATGAACTCCGATGCGCTATCACCCACTGCGGTCACGGTGCGGGCTGCAAACCGCTCGGCCGACATTCGATCGCTAGTTTTGGCCCATGGTGTCGCTTGGTTGGTACTAAACGTTGAGGCGCTTCGCAAGGCGATCCACCGCCCGCTTTCGCGTCAAGGGGCGACATCGAAGACACCTTTAAAGATCGCCGCAACGTAAATGCAAAATCGCATCAAGGACATCGTGCCAACTGACCCTCAAGAACCGGATCAACGCACCAGTCCGGGAGGGCTCGCGCTGTGGGTTCTGCTATGCGCCGTCACGCTGGCGCTGGCTTGGATTCTGTTGCCCTTCTACGGCACGATCCTATGGAGCGCGATTATCGCCATGGTCTTCGCACCGGTAAATTCGTATCTGCTGGTCCGCGTCCGGGGCCACAAGACCGTGGCGGCATTGGGCACACTGCTGATCGTCGTTATCGTGGTGTTGCTGCCGTTTTCGCTGGTCACTGCCGCACTGGTGAACGAGGCCGCGCAGGTCTACCAACAACTGCGTTCGGGCGCGATCGATCCGGTGCGCTTCCTCGTCGGCGTGTTCGGCACGCTGCCTGACTGGCTGGTATCGCTGCTGGGGCGCTTTGGCCTGGGTGATTTCGCGACGATTCAAAGCAAGCTATCGGCGGAGGTGTCCGCGGCCGGGCAGTTTGTTGCAGGCCAGGCGCTGAGTATCGGCCAGAACACCTTCGACTTTCTGGTCAGCCTTTGCATTGCCGCTTACCTGGCGTTTTTTCTGATCCGCGACGGCGAGTCGCTGGCACGGGCCGCGCGACATGCGCTGCCGCTGGATGCCGCAACCAAGCGGGCGCTGTTCGCCCGGTTCACCACCGTGATTAGGGCTGCGGTGAAGGGTAACTTGCTGGTGGCGGCGATTCAAGGTGCATTAGGTGGCCTGGCCTTCTGGTTCCTGGGCGTCAGCGGCGCCATCCTGTGGGCGTTGCTGATGGCGTTCCTCTCGTTGTTGCCTGCAATTGGCGCGGCGTTGGTGTGGCTGCCGGTGGCGATCTATTTCTTTCTCACCGGGGCTCTGTGGCAGGGGGTCGCATTGGTGGCTTGGGGCATGCTGGTGATCGGGCTGATCGACAACCTGCTGCGCCCGATTCTGGTTGGCAAGGACGCGGGCATGCCCGACTATGTTGTGATGATCACCACGCTGGGCGGCATGGCCGTTTTCGGCATCCATGGCTTCGTTCTCGGTCCGGTGATCGCGGCGATGTTCATTGCGGTGTGGCACTTGCGCGCCGCCGCACCGGGCGAGCTGTAAGCCGGATGCCGGGCGCCTATGGCTGACCCCGTGCCGCCGCCCGCATCGCCGTCATCCGGTCGTGTCGCAGGGCCATGCGTGACGGCGACACAGACCGGCTGGGTGCGTTGGCTGCCGGGCTTGGACACGCTGCGTCATTACGACATCGCCTGGCTGCGCAGCGATGTGCTGGCTGGTTTGGCGCTGACCGCCGTGCTGGTGCCTGTCGGCATTGCCTATGCCGTCGCGTCAGGCGTACCGGCGATCAGCGGTCTGTACGCGACGATCTTCGGCCTGCTGGCTTATGCACTATTCGGACCAAGCCGGGTGCTGGTGCTCGGCCCTGACTCGTCGCTGGTCGCGCTGATTCTGGGCGTGGTCCTGCCCTTGTCCGCAGGCAGCCCGCAGCGCGCGCTTGCGCTGGCCGGGATGATGGCAGTGGTGTCGGGTGTGTTGTGCATCGTGGCAGGTATTGCCCGACTCGGCTTCATCACGGAACTGCTGTCCAAGCCGATCCGCTATGGCTACATGAACGGCATTGCACTGACGGTGATCGCCAGCCAGTTGCCAGCGTTG
>JBBRFJ010000010.1:0-40259 GCA_038224475.1 Burkholderiales bacterium | reverse complement strand
CTTGGTAACCTTCGTTCCCATTTTCATGAGCTGTTTCAAAGTCTCCGGCTCGAGGCGGTGCACGTCGTTAAACCATGAAGTCGCCATCTCGATCAGGTTGTGCATTTCGGTCATGCGTTTCTGCGCGAATTTGTCCTCGTCATTGGCAGGGATCGCCAGCAGCGCGTCCCTTAACATCGACAACGTCGGGTCAATTTCGCGCTTGCGCCGCTCATCTGCGAGCGTACGAAAAATCGCCCATACGTCTTCCGGCGCAGAAAAATATTCGCGACGATCATTCGGCAAATGCTGTAACCGTACCAGATGCCAACTTTCCAACTCTTTCAGCCCCATGCTCACGTTTGAACGTGAAAACTGCAGCGCATCTGCTATTTCATCTGCGTTTAACGGCTTGGCGGACACAAACAGTAGGGCATAAATTTGGCCGACCGTTCGATTGATGCCCCAGCGGCTGCCCATTTCACCAAAATGGAGCACGAATTCCTGAGAAAGCGGAGAAAGATTCATAAACATCTAGTTGTGGCGATTGTTGTGAAGTTTCAGTAATTACTGAAAATATAGCAAAGTAAGGTGGGTTTTGCAATTCGCTTGAATGAGGTCGAAATTGAAACAAATCCCTCATATTGTCGATTCTGGATCTGTTAAGGCGCGGATTCAACGCAAGCTTGATGAGAAGCTATTGAGGCGAAGGATTGGCAGTGGGAACTGCTCGCACCAAACTGGCGCCGCGAACCGGGATTTTGGCTGGTATAGCGCCGAACAGCCTCGAATATGCAATTTAGCTTTCCGGAACCTTCGCAGGAAGGTAACTTGTAACGGGCTAAGCGATTGGTATGGCGTGCGGAAAAACACCCTGGGCGTTTTTACTATTGATGGATCTATGACATCGGAGGCGTGCTCTTCAGCAACTCTGGACCGAGGCAAATTACAAAGGGAATCACCGTTTAGGCGCGCCATTACAAAACGTGTCCCATCTCGCATAGCGAATATATGCAATCAGGGCACGAGCCTAATAAATAGCAGTGGCTCAGCACTTACCTGCATCTGCCTATAAATGACGCTAATATTTCCGTAGGGCAACCGGGGCGGGAGGCGCTTTTCTATAGCTTGGGCGGTTGAGACGTTTCGGAATCCGGCAAGTTAAGAGCGCGTCGCCCTTTGAAAAAATCCCTAGATTGCTTTTTGATGAGTCATTTTCTGAAGAAATTATGTAACAAGGTGCCTACATCGTTCGCACGACGCCTACTACTAGCCCTTCGATATCCAACTGCGATGTTTCCAGATCGACAACAATTGGCAAAAAATCAGCATTCTCTGCAATCAGATAGGCATTTTTGCCTTTGAGCTTCAGGCGTTTTACGGTAGCGTCGCCATCAATGCGCGCGACCACAATTTGGCCTGTTCGCGCTTGGTCGGTCTTATGGACAGCCAGCCAATCACCGTCCATGATGCCGACGTCTTTCATGCTCATGCCGGATACGCGTAGTAAAAAATCGGCTTTTGGTTTAAACATCAACGGGCTGACAGGATAGCGACCCATCACATTTTCTTGTGCCAAAATCGGCGCACCCGCGGCGACTTTGCCGATCAAAGGCAGGCCATGTTCTTCATCGTTTGCGGCGTCATCGCTGCCGCTCATAATGCGAATGCCGCGCGATGAGCCGGGCATCATTTCAATCGCCCCTTTGCGCTCAAGTGCGCGCAAGTGTTCTTCGGCTGCATTCGGTGAGCGAAAACCTAATGCGGCACACATTTCAGCGCGCGTCGGCGGCATATTGTGTTGCGCAATCCACGTTTTCAGGAAAGCGAGAATTTCTTGCTGTCGAGCAGTTAAATTTTCCATAGCTGTAGTTTTATACAGTTTTAGCGCCAATTGCAAGCAATATTTTTTGTTCTAGGTTAACCCCGAAAGATTGCCTGCGAGAGTAAACCTAAACATGAGTTTTATTGAAATCCGGTTGGGCTACAATGCGTGCGATAAATTGCAATCACCCAGACGCAATTTTTGCGCGCGAATGCTCACAAACTCTTCAAGGAAAAATCATGTCAGGTAGCGGATTTCATGTACACGGCCCGCACGATCATGCGGTGGAGCATGCCGCTGAGCATGCAGGTGAGCACTCCGCTGACGACGGCCATAAAGGCGGATTTAGTTTGGGGCAAACGGTCGCGGTGTTTACGGCTGTATTGGCGACAGTTGGAGCGATTGTCAGTTATTTGGGCGGTCATTCGCAGAACGAAGCGCTGTTCTACAAAAATGATGCGGTGCTGAAAAAAGCCGAGGCGTCGAATACTTGGGCGCAATATCAGGCAAAAAGTACTAAACAAAATTTGGCAGAACTTGCAGAGGGGCTCGCTAGCACGCCTGAGCAAAAGGCGCGTTATAACGGTGAAATAAAGCGCTATGGTGAAGAGAAGGCAGCACTCAAAAAGGTCGCCGAGGGCCAGGAGCTTTCGTCAGAGGCATCGAACGTGAAATCAGAAGCGGCGCTGAACCCCCATGACAAATTGGCGATGGCGATGACCTTCATCCAGATCGCCATCTCGCTGGCCTCGATTTGCGTGCTGACCCGCAAACGCTGGATGCTTGGGCTCGCCGGTGCGGCCGCCGCGGTCGGCTTGGGTTACTGGGCCGCAGCGTATTTGTTGCACGGAATGGGGCATTGAATCCGAAGTTCTTTTATTGAAGAAACTTGTTTAAAAAACGTGCGTCAAGGCGGGCCCGAATGATGAAGGCCGCGCTTTGAACACACTGTTTGAACAATTTTCGCCAACGATGGCGGACGCCGAGCACCGCGTCAAACTGATCAATCCTCGCGCTTACGCGAGCACCCGTAATTTTCTAAACGGTGCGGTCACCCGTTTATCGCCTTATTTGACGCATGGTTTTATCAGCCTCGCCGATATCGCGCCGGCGATTGAGGCCAAATATTCAGCAGAGGAATGCGAAAAACTGTTGATGGAATTTGGCTGGCGCGAATTCTTCCAGCATGTTTGGAGACATCTTGGCGATGGCGTTTTAAGTGACGTGAGACCTGGTCTTGATGGCGTCCGCTATGAGCCGACGTTACCTGACGATATAGTCGAGGCTCGCACCGGTATTCCCGTGATTGACGAAGCCGTTCGCGAACTATATGCGACCGGCTATTTGCATAATCATGCGCGCATGTGGCTGGCTTCCTACGTCGTGCATCTGCGTAAAGTGCATTGGCGTGCGGGCGCTGATTGGATGATCGCCCACTTGCTCGACGGCGATTTTGGAAGCAACCATCTTTCATGGCAATGGGTGGCCGCTACCTTTAGCTCAAAACCATATTTGTTTAATGCCGAGAATGTGGCGCGTTACGCGGCGAACTCCGCACCGAGCTGGGCGAGTGAAGGGTCACCGATTGATACGACCTACGAGGCGTTGGAGGCGATTGCCCGCTCACAAAAGACAATCGGCCCCAATCCGAAGACGGCAAAGGTTGATGCGACAACCCAACCCCACTTGTTAACCAAGCCGACGGATGTGCCGAACCCCGCGCCAGTGCTCGGGTCTGAGGTCGCGTTGATCCATCCTTGGGATTTGGCCGAGCCTGCGGCTGGGGCGGATCAGAAACAGCGTCTCGGCATCATTCATTTGCCGTTTCATGCCGATTTTCCGTGGTCAGAGCGTCGTTGGAATTTCGTCACGACGCGGCTGCGCGAGGTAACGACCGACATCTTTATGGGTGATGTGAGCCAACTGATTCTCGATAACAAAAATACGAAATTCAGCGCAACAGCCACTTATCACTTTGGCTATCGACAAGCACTCTCATCGCCGCGAGTCGCGCTATCGCAAATACGCCGCTTCACGGCTGACCCTGAAAAAATGTGTGGATCATTTACGCGTTTTTGGTCAGCGGTGGGACGCGAACGTGTTAACCAATTCGGCGGACGGGGCAGAAAGCGTAACTAGCACAGCTGCCCTCGTTCGTCGCTGTGTTAATTTGATTTCTGACCCATTTCATTGCCGATAGATCGTACCGGATCGTCCGCATCGTCGCGTTCCGTGGATTTAACCAAACGGTCAGTGGTGGCACGCGGAATACGGCTGCCGGTGGTGACGACTTGATTGCCCGGTTTCTCCGACTTAGCGGATTGACTCCCGACCGCGCCGTCGGTCGCGCATCCGGCCAGTGCAGCAACCCCTGAAATCGCGGCAGCACAAATAACAAAGTTCAATTTCTTCATGCGTTTCTCCTCAACGACGTTAAACATCCTTGCGTTTAAAGTTTCTCTTTCCATGCAGGCCTGTGGCGATGCGCTTACCTTGGTTTTTATACACCAACGTTCTGCGATTGAAAATTCTGCAATCTGTTAATACGGCAATGCTACCTCGGGCTTTGCAGCTTGCAGCACGCGCCGAAAATCTTCTTTAATGCGCGCCAACGCGGCGTTGTTTTCAGCTTCAAATCGCAACACAACCACCGGCGTTGTGTTCGACGCTCTAGCCAACCCAAAACCGTCCGCGTATTCCACCCGTAAACCGTCGATGGTGATGACTTCCAAGGCGCCTTCAAACTTCGCGGTGTGCAAGAGCGAATCCATCAGACGATGCGGCTCACCCTCGGCTAATTTCCAATTGAGCTCGGGTGTGGAAACGGCGTTGGGCAGCGCTTTCAATGGCGCGCTCGCGTCGGCAAACTTGCTGACGATTTCCAGCAGCCGTGCGCCGCAATACAACGCGTCATCAAAGCCATACCAGCGTTCTTTGAAAAACGTATGGCCACTCATCTCGCCCGCCAAGGGCGAGCCGACCTCTTTCATTTTCAGTTTGATCAATGAATGGCCGGTTTTCCACATCAACGGACGCCCGCCGTGATCGCGAATCCATTTGAATAGGTTTCGAGACGATTTCACGTCAAAAATAATTTCGCCGTTCGGTACGCGTGACAATACATCTGCCGCAAATAACATCAGCTGTCGATCGGGGTAAATAATCTCGCCATCCTTGGTCACGACCCCCAAGCGATCGCCGTCACCGTCAAACGCCAAGCCAATTTCAGCATCCGACGCTTTTAAAGCGCGAATTACGTCCTGCAAATTTTTGGGCTGAGATGGATCCGGGTGGTGGTTTGGGAAATTGCCGTCAACCTCGCAAAATAATTCGACCACTTCGCAACCCAGCGCCTTGAACAATCTGGGTGCAATTGCACCCGGCGAACCGTTTCCGCAGTCCACCACGATCTTCATCGGCCGAGCCAGCTTCGCGTCGCCCACAATACGATTAATGTAGTCGTCTGCGATATCGCGCTTCTCGTAGCTGCCTACGCCTGTCGTAAAAGTATCGGCCTCAATGGCGCGCCTTAAACTTTGGATCGCGTCCAGCGCAAGCGTTTCCCCCTCAATGACCATTTTGATGCCGTTGTATTCCGGCGGATTATGCGAGCCGGTCACCATCACACCCGATTGGGTGCCGTAATGATGGGCGCCGAAATACACCATAGGCGTCGCACACACGCCGATGTCGATGACATTGATGCCCGTGGATTGCAGGCCGCGCGCGAGAGCGCCCGACAGCGCGGGGCCGGAGAGGCGGCCATCGCGACCGATCGTGACCGCCGTGCCGCCGCGCTTTCTGGCCTCGGTGCCGAGAGCTTTGCCGATCAATTCCACTGTTGCGGGCGTGAGGGAAACGTCAACAATGCCACGAATGTCATAGGCCTTGAAAATTTCGGAAGCAACTGAACTCATGTAAACCCTTTTTTGAAATGGCTGCGGCTGAAAACGCAATCCAATATTCTGCCACACGCACTTGCGATCACCACTTCTCGGAAAATACGCTTCAGCTTGCGCTCGGTAAAAACGCGGCTAAAATCAATGCCATGTACAACACCATCGAATCCCTTATCGGTAACACCCCACTCGCCCATCTCCAACGCATTCCTGCCGAGTCAGGTATCCATTCGAGCAATATTTTGCTCGGCAAATTAGAAGGCAATAATCCTGCGGGCAGCGTCAAAGACCGTCCGGCGGTTTCCATGATTGCGCGGGCCGAGGCCCGCGGCACCATCAAGCGCGGCGATACCTTGATTGAAGCCACAAGTGGCAACACCGGTATTGCGCTCGCAATGGCGGCTGCGATCAAGGGCTACAAAATGGTGCTGATTATGCCGGAGCACTTGTCGATCGAGCGCCGCCAAACCATGCGCGCTTTCGGCGCAGAGTTAATCCTGACGCCGCAAAGCATCGGCATGGAGGGCGCGCGCGATTATGCCGATTCGCTGCAAAAGGAGCGCGGCGGTTTGATCCTTGACCAATTTGGCAACCCCGATAATCCGCTCGCGCATTATCAGACGACCGGGCCGGAGATATGGCGCGACACCGGCGGCAAAGTCACTCATTTTGTGGCGACCATGGGCACCACCGGCACGATCACTGGCACTTCGCGTTTTTTGAAGGAAATGAATCCGGCGATTCAAATTATTGGTGTGCATCCGGCGGATGGCTCAAACGTGCCGGGCATTCGCAAATGGCCGGAGGCGTATGTGCCTAAAATTTTTGATCGCTCCCGCGTGGATCGCGTGCTGGAAGTGACGCAGGCAGAGAGCGAAGAAATGACACGGCGGCTGGCGCGCAAAGAGGGTATTTTTGCGGGTATCTCCTCGGGGGGTGGGCTAACCGCGGCGCTTAAGGTGGCGAGCGAGGTTGAAGATGCGGTCATCGTGCACATTGTTTGCGACCGTGGCGATCGATACCTTTCCACCGGTGTTTTTCCTGCCTGAGTAGGGTTTTGGTTGGCTTCACGATTAAGCATGCGACTTTGTCCTACGCTGTGAACCGTTTGTCCACAGTATCGTTAGAGTAGGTCTATAACGCGTCTTTGGAATCGTTACTATTTTGGATATATCGATATGAAATCCAACAAACGTATTTTTTCTACGGTGGGGCTCCTCGCCGCGATTGTCTTCTTTTATGGATGCGGCTCCATTAGTTTTTTCCCCACCATGCCCGCACAAAAAGCGGCGGATAACATCATTGACGACGTCTGGCCGGCCTCCCAGCCGACGGTTCCTGTGGTCAATGTCGGCGGTGGTAAGGAAACAACTCCACAGCCGGTGATTACTCCAAAATAAATCTCAAGCAATGCGAATCCAGAAAAGATTATTGACGTTAAGCGAGCGTATCCCTGCGCTCTTGATTGCGGCATTTGTTTGCGCGATTTTCTCAACACTTATGGCACCGCATGCGTCCAGCCAAACGCCCGAAATAGACGTCAGTACGGCCGCTGTGGTCGTAATAAAGAAAAGCCTGGCGGGGCGCTTCATGCTTCTGAAACCACATTTTGACTCTGGTGCCATCGGACTGACGATGGATGGCTTGGTCGCGATGCGCGATTTGCAAGCGATCGCGCTGGCACAGACGCTTAAAGTGGAAAATTTCATCGCCGAAGAAAACAAGGATCGCGCCACGCTCTACCGTGAAATTGCGCGTGCCAACGGCCGTCCAGACTGGGAGAGCGATATAAAAGCAATATTTGGCGAGCGCTGGATTCGTCGCGCCCCGGCGGGCTGGTATTATCGTGACAGCGCGGGCAAATGGATTCGCAAGTTGTAGCGAATGCTGGATTTGCTTTTAAAGCACCAGGGGCAATTAAGGCGCTTTTTTATCCTCGCATTCCTCGTCGTAATTTTTTTTCCGCTTCCTAGTCCAACTTTTCCTCAGCTCAATCTCAACGACAGCGGCTCACGTGATCCCAATTCTTGTCTTCGACATCGAAACTATCCCCGACATCCATGGCCTGCGCAAGCTGCAGGGTTTGGACAACTCCATGAGTGATGACGCCGTCGCCGAGCTCATTTTTCAACGTCGCCGGCAGCATACGGGTGGCAGCGATTTTCTGCCCTTGCATCAGCATAAAGTCATCGCAATTTCTTGCGTTATGCGCTCGGACGAGGGGCTGAAAGCGTGGACGCTGGGCAAAATCGATGACAGTGAGAAGGACATCATCCAGCGATTTTTTGACGGCATCGAGCGCTATACGCCGCAAATCGTCTCGTGGAACGGAGGTGGTTTTGATCTGCCGGTGCTGCATTACCGTTCGCTGGTGCATAGCGTGGTCGCGCCCAAATATTGGGATATGGGCGAGGACGATCGCGACTATAAATGGAATAACTACATCAGCCGCTACCATACCCGCCATCTCGATTTGATGGACTTGCTGGCGCTCTATCAGCCGCGCGGTGCTGCGCCGCTTGATCAGCTGGCTCAGCTGTGCGGATTCCCCGGCAAGCTCGGCATGGACGGCTCGCAAGTCTGGACCGCCTATCAGGCCGGAGAACTCGCCGCCATTCGTGATTATTGTGAGACCGATGTCATGAACACCTATCTCGTGTTTCTCCGGTATCAGCTGATGCGTGGCGCAATATCACCAGCGGGATACGCCGAGGAGGAGAAAGTCGTGCGGGCGTTTTTGGCCGAAAATTCCGCGCAAGAACATTGGGGGAAATTTGCGGAAGCGTGGGTTTGAAATGAGCATGACTCGTTAAGACCAGCCGTTTGGGATTCCAACGCGTCTCGCGGAGCGTTCCAAAGTGAATTTAGCGAACACCAGCATCGACGAGTGCTTCAAAGCATAAATGCCCCGGAAAGACCGCCAGCATTAGAGTTCTACTTTCTGGATGCACGCAAATTCATTTGCGTTGAATGCAGCCGATTGTTTCACTTTTGCTGGTACTAAGGCCGCACTCCCGGTGTCTCCACCTTCATGCCCGCGGCCCGCGCGGCCAAATAAAGTTCCAGCTCGATAAATTCTGGTGCACCGTAGGCATAGGGCTCAGCGCGTACGCCGCTCATGCAGTTGCGTAGGCGACGCTCGACACCACCGAGGCTTTGCCATTCAAGCCGGTATAGCGGATAAGCCGTCGGGTGAGCTTCGGGAATGGTCGCGCCGCCGAGCTTCTTACCCGCATAGTTATCGTGGCAATCCGCGCAGGATAGATCCAGCTGGCCGATGCGTTGCTCGAAGCGCGCTTTGCCGCTTTGAATAAAACCCGCAAGCTTGGCATCACGCGATGGCGTGATCGCAAGGCCGCGTGACTGCAGCCCCACATAGCTTTCGATGCTGAGCATTTCAGGTGTTTCTGGTGCAAACGGGGCGGCATGCTGATGATTTTTTTGACACAAATTAATGCGTTGCTGCAAGCTAATCGGACGCCCGGATTTTTCTTCAAGCGCGGGATAGCGCGCGGCTACACCGCGCATAGATTTTGGCGCAGCGCCGTGGCAGCTTGCGCATGATTTTTTGTCTTTTCCTGCTTCACGATTCCACAGCGCTTCGCCGTCTTTGACCCAAAGCATTGCTGGGTTTTGGCTGTCGTCATTTTGCAGCGCCTGCGTTGATGCGCCCATAAAATCATAGCCAGATTTACGCTTGTCGGTCGTGTTGCTACCCGTTGTGTTGAGGTCTTCTGTAGCCGCTGCGCTATTTGCCGTGTATGTAACAAGGCACAAGAACATTAACGCGAGTGCAATCCTCATGGCTTCCTAAACGACAACCAGCGCGACCGATTCAGCCTGCGTAAAACCGTTGTCGCCCGTCCATAAAAAACTCAATGTGCCGCTTTGCGTGGCGCGAAAATTAAACGCGATATATGGATTCGCAGAAACCGCGGGAAATAACTCAGCGCTAAAAATCAAGTCTGATCTACCGCCGCTGCTAAACCGGCATTCAAACCGCTGGATGATGTTGCGCGGCTGGAGTTTTCCTTCACCATCAGGACGAAACCCCGTTTCCATCGGGTGCTGGATGAGTGCGCGGATTTCGATCACCGTATTTATTTTCGGCGTCGGCGGCACCGTGATCAGCGTTCGGGCCATCGCTATTCCTCAATGCAGGCGGCGAGCGTGACCACGACCTCAACGGTCGACGCGTAAAAAGATCCGTCATTCATTTCCGCAATAGCCGTGAGCTTTTGTGAGGTGGCAAGCCGAATGCGCGTCGATAGTTGAGCACGTCCCGCGAGTGGGCTTAGCCGGCATTTAATGACTTCGCGCTGTGGATTTTTTTCATTGAACACCGCCAATGCAACCACATGGTCCGCATCCGTCATCGGGCTGTCCACGGTGATAGTGATCGGGACAGCGTTGCCGTTATCGATGAGTTCAGCGATTTCGAATTTCACTCTGCCGGATGACACCTTTGTACCGCGAGCGAATTCGGAAATTGCCGCGTCGAGGGTCGCAGGTGCGCCGAACGCGGGCCGAACCAGCACGTAGCCGGTCACGCCGACGGCTGCCGCCAAAATATGTCGACGCCGCGCACTGTTGGTGTTTAAAAGATTCGGGTTCATTTTCATGGCGACGTATTTTCTATAGCCATTTCGGATTTTGCTTGCGACGTTTTGCTTCCGTTCGCAATTGGACTTTCGCCGTCTGCAGTGATACTGGTTAAGCCGTTCATGGTGCTGCTCACCGAGCCCGGTCGATCATCGCGCAGCGTCAGCAAATAAGCCACCACATCCTCAATTTGTTGCGCCGAAAAAATCGTGCGTCCCTGCTGGGCTGGGGTCACGCGCGTCAAGCTGTCCGCGCGATAGTAAGACGGCATGATCGTCGCCGGGTTCAATTTTCTGGCATCAACCAATCTCATTCGTAGTTGCCCGGCGGTCGCGCGAATGCCAATACCCGCTAAGTCTACGGATAAGTTGCCCTGAAAACGCTCCTCAGCAATGGGGGCCGCATGACACAACAGACACAAGCCAATCTGCCGATTGGCGACGATCGCGCGACCACGTGCCACATCGCCAATGCGGCCCTGCAATGGCTCCGCGATAACGTTATTGAGGATGGCGAAGGGTGCCGGTTTAGCAATTGAATCGACAGCCTGAGCTGACGCGCTGAAAACAGTCGCCACCATGCTTGACGCGGTTACGGCCACATAAAGCGTGGCCGCAACTGCCCAGTCATCTGCGTTAAATCGCTTTTCTCTCAAGCCTTCGCCAAGGAATGATTTTTTAACGGCAAGTCGCGAATGCGTTTGCCGGTTGCGGCAAAGATCGCATTCAACACCGCCGGTGCAGCAACCGCAATGGTCGGCTCACCCACGCCACCCCAAAAGCCCCCGGACGCCAAAATCACCGTCTCCACCTTCGGCATTTCCGCGAGCTTCAGAGTTTGGTAGGTGTGGAAGTTATCCTGCATCATGCGGCCGTCTTTGAGCGTACATTCCCCGTATAGCGCGGCTGATAATCCATACACAAACGAGCCTTCAACCTGCGCCTCAATTTGCTGCGGATTCACGGCATAGCCGGGGTCGGTCGCGGCAACGATGCGATGAATTTTCAGTACGCCGGCATCGCTGACAGATACCTCCGCACAGGCGGCGACATAGCTGCCAAATCCCATTGTTTGCGCCAGCCCGCGAAACACGCCTTTCGGCGCGGGCTTGTCCCATCCGGCACGTTCCGCGGCCGCGTTCAGCACCGCGAGATGTTTGGGATGATTCAACATCAGTTTGCGGCGCAGCGCCAATGGATCCTGCTTGGTGGCGTGGGCCATTTCATCGATAAAACATTCCAGATAAATCGTATTTTGGTTCAGATTAACGCCGCGCCAAAATCCCGGCGGCACCGGTGGATTACGCATCGCGTGATCAATCATCAGCGCCGGAAATGTGTAGCCAATCGATGCCTCGAGCCCCGTCGCATTCAAGCCCTGAAACACTGCCGGATCTTTACCGTCCTTGATGCTCTGCGGGGCAATATTGGCCAAAATGGATTGGCCTGAAATGCGCATATTGAAGCCAGTCACGTTGCCGTCTGCATCAAAGCCCGCGCTTAGTTTGCATTGCGTGACCGGATGGAAACGTCCATGCAGCATGTCTTCCTCACGCGACCAGATAAGCTTTACCGGCACACCTGGCATTTCCTTCGCGATCGCGACCACCTGTCGCACCCAATCGTGCACGGCGCCACGGCGGCCAAAGCCACCGCCCAACAACATTTTATAAACCTCGCATTTAGCAGGCGGCAGGCCGGAAGCCTCGCTCGCCGCGGCCAATGCTGCTTCGCCGTTTTGGGTCGGCGTCCATACCTCGCAGCGCTCGGGTGTGTATTTTGCCGTGGCGTTCATGGTTTCCATGGTGGCGTGGTTTTGATACGGATACGAATACACCGCTTCAATCTTTTTCACCGAGCCCGCAATCGCCGCCGCAGCATCGCCTACCTGATTGCCGACAATGCCATCTTTCGAGTCCAGTCCAGCCTTCAAAGTGGCGGCAATATCGGCACTCGATAATTTAGAGTTTGGGCCTTCATCCCATTCAATCTTGAGTGCATCCAGCGCCGTTTTGGCGCGCCACCACGTATCGGCAACCACGGCGACCGCACTGTCGCCAACCCGGATTACTTTCTTCACACCCGGGCGTTTCAAGACCGCCGTGTCGTCCACGCTTTTGATTTTGCCGCCAAACACGGGGCAATCTTTAATCGCGGCGTTCAGCATATTTGGCAACACCAGATCGCTGCCGTAAATCTGCTTGCCGTTGGTTTTATCTATGGTGTCGAGTCGCGCTAAACGTTTGCCAACGAGCTTCCAGTCTTTTGGATCTTTTAACGTCATGTTGGCGGGCGGGGCTATTAGCGCCGCAGCGGTCGCGACCTTGCCATAGGTGGTGGTGCGCTTGGAAGGCGCATGGGTAATGACACTATTGACAACACTGCATTCACCGACGGGAACTTTCCATTCGTTGGCCGCCGCTTGTAGCAGCATCATGCGTGCAGTGGCCCCGCCTTTGCGCACGTAATCCTGCGAGTCACGAATTCCGCGGCTGCCGCCCGTACCAAAGTTTCCCCAAGCGCGATTGCGCGCCAAATTTTGGCCCGGCGTCGGGTATTCGGTGGTGACTTTGGCCCAGTCGCATTCCAACTCTTCGGCCACCAATTGCGCCAGACCGGTTAACGAGCCTTGTCCCATTTCGGAGCGCGCGATGCGAATCACCACGGTGTCGTTCGGCTGCACCACGACCCAGGCGTTAATTTCCGGGGCGTTGCCTTGATTGAGTGTGTTGAGGGCGTTGAGTGGGGTCTGAGCTTCGGCAGATTTAATAAAAGGGATATGAAAACCCACCACTAAGCTACCGGCTACAGCCGCCGACAGTGAAGCCGAAGCGCCTAAAAATTGACGGCGTGAAATATTATTTGTGCTCATGATTTTTTGACCTCGTTTGCGGTTACGTTTGCCAATTCAGGGGCCAGCGCCACATGCTCGATGCTCAGACCCGCATTTTTGAAATCGCCGCCTTTTGCCGCCGCTTTGATGCCGGCGCGAATACGGTTAAACGTGCCACAGCGACAAATATTGGTCATCGCCGCGTCGATATCGGCATCGCTCGGATTCGGCTTCGCTTTCAACAAGGCAGCTGCGGCCATAATCATTCCCGATTGACAGTAACCACACTGGGGCACATCCAGCGCGACCCAGGCTTTCTGCAAGGGATGTGAGCCAGTGGGCGAGAGGCCTTCGATGGTGACAATTTTTTCAGTGGCCTTCACGCTCGACGCCGGCCGCACGCAGCTGCGGGTGGCCACGCCATCAATGTGCACCGTGCATGCCCCGCACTGCGCCAGACCGCATCCATACTTTGTACCGGTCAAACCAAGCTGCTCTCGCAATACCCACAGCAGCGGTGTGCCCTCGTCTGCGCTGAATTCGCGCACCTTGCCGTTTACATTAAGTTTTGCCATGTGAATGCTCCATGAGGGAAGTAATGAGGATGCGAGAGAACACCGTGGTACCTGACGATTTAATATCAAATCGTAGAGGATAAAAATGTGGAAAAGTTTGAGCGCGACTCAAATTTGATGTGATGCCACATAGTGCACGTTGCCAGGAACCGTAAGCTACATTACGCCAAATCGCATTGTCAATTACCGGAATCAATTGAAAGGAAGTTGAACTAAAGCTGAAACAAACTGCAGCGATTTACCAATCAAAAAATATTGTGGTCGTTTATTGGCGCGCATTTCCAACCAAAAATACTCCAGAACGCCCGTCAGTATTGGTGTTTTGAAAGCAAAATTATTGTTGCAAAATCGCGCGCCGATACAGCGAATCCAGAATCTGTTCTTCATGCCGAAACAGAGCGGAATATTTTCCTTTGTTGGTTTCAGGGTCGAAGCCGGGCCCGCCGATCAGAAAAATCATGCCGTTTTTCTTGACCGGGTCGAACACGATTGCCGAGGTAAGTCCCCAGGCATCGCCCAAATGACCTACCGCTTTGAAGCCGCCACCATCAACAAGGCGATCACCTTCGCCGGGTCCGCTAATATCGAGAAACTGCTGCATGCCCAGCCCCCATGCGTTGAAAAGTTTTGTCTGGCCGCTGAAGCCACTTTCACCACTTGCGCCGTTATTGGCTTTGGGGTCGTTTTGCCATTGATTTGAGAGCATCAATTCAACGGATTTCGCCGACAGGATTTGTTTATCTTCATGTTTGCCGCCGTTCATCAACATCAACATAATTTTTCCCAAGGAGGGAGCGGAGAGTCTTGCGTTACCCTGTGGGCCGAACGCGGTGCCGTTGCTGCCGATCACGTAATCCAGCCCGGCGCGCGGCTTGGGCGCAAGCTTGCTGTAATCGTCAACCTGCGGGTTCCAGGGGCCGCTCATATTCCAGATTTCTTTGCCGTCGATTTCGGTGCGTTTGCGATAGAGCGTAGCCGTGTTGGCAAGCGTCTCTTTGGAAAATTCTGCGGGATTAAAGCCGCCCGCAATCCCCATCGGCTGGAAAATTGTTCGTACCATCAAGCGGTCAAAACGTTCGCCGCTGACTCGTTCCATGACCGTTCCCAACACGCCCCAAGGCAAATTAGCGTACTGAAAGAACGCGCCGGGCTTGGCGTTTTTGGCCCACATTTCGCCCTTGTCATAAAGTCGACCTCCGGGCAGCAGCACCTCCTTCAAATCGTTTTTAGCTTCCCAGTAATATCCTCCTTCATCGCGCAATGAGGACGTGTGCGAAAGCAGCATGCGAATGGTGATCGCGTCGTTGGGAAAGTTCGGGTTACGGAGCCGGTAGCCGAGATAGTCGCTGATGTCACGATCAAGATCGAGCTTGCCTTCTTCGATCAGCTTCATGACCCCGAGCGTGGTAATCATTTTGGAAATGGACGCAACGCGATAGAGGGTATCGATATCGCCGCGTTTGCTGTTTTCGGGCTTTTCGTTGTCAATAAATTTGTAGCCAAACTGCCGTTTGTAGACCACGCTACCTTCGCGTACCGCCAGCACCGAAAGGCTCGCGAGCGGCTTCGCAGGATTGGCGACCAGCGCCGCGAATTCTGCATCAAGCTGATTGCTCAACGCCAGCTGCATTGACGGACCGCGGGAAAATGGCATGAGCATGCTGGAAGGCCTTGCGGTTGTAGTAGCTGTTGAAGCAGAGGTGTTAACGGGGGCGGCAACGTTGGCAGGCGAGACGGCCGGAGCAGCTACAGGCGGCTTGTTGAGGGCGGGCGTTACTGATTTGAACGGATCTGGCGTGGTCAAAACCTCTAACATGGCAGCGGTTTCGGCATCGGGTGTGCCGTCGATATTGTTGGGTCGATATTTCATTTGGAAAGCCCGCACCACCGCACGCGTGCGCTCATCGAGTTCGCCGTTTCGGGGCACTTCAAAACCATGTTGCGCGAGTTTGTTCTGGAACCATTCCACGTCGGGTAGTGTGGCGGTGTATTCCGGCAATGCCTGTTGAACGCGGCTTGCGTCAGGCCACTGCACCAGACCCAGGTCGGCCAGCTGCTTCCATGGAAATCGCGGTCCCGGGTCGGTCTTCCGCTGTGGCGCGATATCGCTGTGGCCAAGGACGCGTTCCGGCGGAATCTGATATTTGGCGACAATTTGTTTAACCAGCGCGATGACGGCATCAATCTGCGCTTGCGGATAATCAAACCAAATGGATCCTTCGGCGGTATCTTTCCGGCCGATGTTGACGATTTCAATGCCGATCGAGCTGGCGTTTAGCTGGGTAAAACCGCGCCACGAGCTTAGGCCTGCGTGATACGCACGGCGATCTTCATCGACCAGTCGATAGATCGTCGGCGGATTATCGTTGACCAGATAATGGCTGCTCACCGCTTCCTCGGTGAGCGTTTTAAGCGAGCGTGGAAAGTCGCCCGCTGTGTAATGAATAATCAAAAATTGCACGCGGCTATCCTGACTCACCGCCGAGTAACGGGTGTCGATGGGTGGGCCGCTTGCGCATCCCGCCAGAAAGGTGACGAGCGCCAGCGTCGCCGCGATAAGAACTTTTTGCATCGATTCATCCTTTGTAGAGCTGCCAATGAGCTTACACGCTAAAACTGTCGCGGGGCTGCGCAAACGCTATTTTGTGGGCGGGTGGGTGGGGTATGAGGCGGCTATTCTCGCGGCGGCAATATGCGGCTGGCTTACTTTGGCGGTGATTGAAACCGGCTGTGATCTGGTGTTTTCTGCCGCATCAGCCAGCGCTGTCCGCAGTGCGAGCGCAATCGCGGGATGTAGATCGAAGGCGCGGCCGGTAAGGGCAATCGGACGCGGCCCGAATCGCGCGCTCATCGCCGCGGCCAGGCGGGCCAGTTCAACACCGGCGGCGCGCAAGATGCTCAGCGCGGCGGGGTCTAGTTCGGCAGTGGATGCAACCGCAACGGCCAACTTGCCGATGTTGCCGCGATTGCCACCGCTATTACCGTTGCTGCCGTCGCCCGATGGTCCACCGTAAACAAATTCACGCGTGCTTGCCCAATCACTGCCACCGATTTTTTCAAAAACGGCGGTGGCCATCGGCGAATTACGCCATTTGTTCGGGGCCTCATCTTCGGCGCGCCAGATATGTCGCAAGGCTTCTCGCGCAATCCAATAACCGCCGCCCGCATCGTCGAGCAGCGCACCACGCCCACCGGCGCGATGCAGCATGCCTGCCGCGTCGATAAAAGCCGATACGGAGCCGGTGCCCGCGTAGACCACGTAGCCCTCGCCGGGCGCAAAACAATCGTGGTACGCAATTTCAATATCGTTACTGATCGTGACCTGCGACGCGTTTATATTCAACGCGTCACCGACCAGCGCAGCAATGGCACGTCCATCCTCATCAAAGCCGGTCATGCCCGCATAGACGTGACTGGGGCGCACGTGCTGACGCAGCGCGAACGCCAGGTCGGCAAGGACCGCTTTAATTTGCTCGCGTCCAACGGTACTCGACATCATCAGGCCACTCATCGCGCCGACCGCACCTTCGGCGATAACCGCGCCATCGGCCTGGGCCAATGCCCAGCGCGTTTGCGTGCCGCCGGAATCCAGACCGAGGCCAAGCGAATCTGTACCGATTGTTAAGTTGATGGTTGAGATGTTGGTCATGCTCAAATTTTACTCAATTGGTTTGCGGCAGTTTAGGCGCTTGCCATAATATGCGTGGACTTTCATTGCCCACGCGATCAATGGCTGAAACCACCACGCCAGTCAGTGCACCTGCCTCAGTTGCGGCGCGCAATTCCGTTTCAACGGCGGCATTTTTAGGCGTCGAGGGCAGCGTGGAAAATTGCCATTGCGGCGTTTCTGGCGGCCCATACTTGGTCCAAACAGCAAATTGCGCGGCCGCTTTGCCGGCATTTGGCACAATTTTGATGCGAATGTTTTGGCCGCGCTCAAGTGTCACTTGCGGAGTGGCCGGGCCGGTGCGGTCCAGCCAAGGTGTTGCCGGCACCAGCGCGGGCGCGGGATAAAGTTGTGCCTTCAGCTCGTCACCAATTCGCTTGCGATTTTCCATCAGCGCAATCATGCTGAAATGGATTTCGCCTTGCGCGGCGGGGTTGTTAAGCGACCGTTCGCGGGTCAGCTTAATCTGGTTTAGGATTTCCTGCGGTAACCAAGACTTGGCGGTGGCATCAATGCGGCTGGTATATAGCCCGGCCCATACATGACGAGCCCGGGTATTTTCTCGAAGCCAATAGTCGAGCAGCACGCCAAACGCTTGCGGCACTTGGTCTATCGGCCAATACAATTGTGGTGCCAGATAATCGACCCAGCCGTTACGCAGCCACAGCTCAACATCCGCGTACAGTTTGTCGTATTGGCTGAAGCCTGCGATGCCCACGGGTCGACGGTCGGGGCGGCCCAAGCCGAACGGGCTGATGCCAAACTTAACCCACTGTTTTTCGCGATGAATGCCCGTATAGGTGCGCTCAACCAGATCGTTTACATTCTGCCGCCGCCAGTCGGCACGAGCCAGCTTCCCGCCGCTTTTGACGTAGGCTTGCCAGGACGGATCGTCGGGAAAATCCTGCTCTACTGGCGAAGTGATAGCGTTCGCGACACTGGGGTTATTGCCGGTTATGGGCGAGCTGACCGCGTTGAGCGCCACCGGGTATGGGTAAAAATAATCATCAATATGCACGCCATCGATATCGTAGCGGCGCACCACATCCATGATCACATCCAAGGTTTGTTTCGCTGCCAGTGCCTCACCCGGATCCATCCATAAAAAGCCACCGTACGATTTGACGATCGCTGGACTGGTGATGGCAACGTGATTGCGTGCCAGCGGCGACTTCGCCGCGGTGTGCCGGGCACGATACGGGTTGAACCATGCGTGCAGCTCGATGCCGCGCTCATGCGCCTCGTCGATCCAAAATTTTAAGGGATCGTAGAAAGGTGAGGGCGCGCGACCCTGCTCGCCGGTTAAAAATTCGGACCACGGCTCGATTGCGCTCGGGTAAATCGCATCCGCACTGGGTCTCACTTGCAGAATCAGTGCGTTCAGATTCAGCTCTTTGGCGCGATTCAAGATCGCGAGAATTTCCGCGCGTTGTTGCTGGGGCGATAAATCCTTGCGGCTTGGCCAATCGATGTTGGCGACAGTTGAAACCCAGGCCGCACGAAATTCACGCGGCGCTGGCGGCGGGCTATCGGTGCCCGTATCGGTCAGCGGATTGAGGATGCGTGTTTGCCATTCTGTGATTTGAACGGGGGCCACGTTCGCACACGCGGTGAGCAGCAATGCCAAAATTGCAAGTAACGTGGCTCGCCGCAGCATAGTTTTGCCGCGCATCATCAAACCTTTACAAACCATTTTTTCTTCCACATCCACCAGGCGACCGTAAACATCAACACGTTAAACAACACCGCAAACAGTAGCGACTGGTTTTCCGGCGACAGCGGCAGAGTTTTGAACGGGGCGTATATCACCGATTTTAGTGAGGCAAGTATGCCTTCGGTCGAAGTCACTTTGATAAAGCCCAGCATCTTTGCGATGAGTCCCGAAAGGGCAAAAATAAATAGCGCGTTCATACCGTATATGGTGAAGGGTAGAAAAATTTGACTTGCGCGTTTGCGTAAGCGCTCAACATTGTTTGCGTCGATCAACCAATAGAACACCGAAAATATCAGCAGCGCCCAGCCGGTCATGAAAATGCAATAGGAAGTGCTCCACAAACTCTTGTTGATCGGCATAAATGTCGCGTCAATTGCGGTGCCGACAACCAGACAAATCGCCCCCGCAATCATCATCCAGCCGGTCTTGGTTTGCTTAGTCATATCGCCGAAACGGCTCAGCAGCCAGCGTCCGGACAACACGCCGAATAGCTGACTGCACAGCGCGGGAATGGTGCTGACGATCCCCTCGGGATCCCACGTTTTTGATGACACCCATAAATGACCGCTCAAACAAAAGCGATCGACAAATGCCCCCACATCTCGTCCCGGCTCCAGCGCGCCTGCGGCGATATTGCCCTGCGCATCAGGCACCGGTAGCCACAACATGAGTGCCGTGTAAATCGCCAATAGCACCACGATCCAGATCGCCTGCTGTACCCAGCTGAAATACACCACTATCGGCGCGGCCAGCAGCGTACAAACGGCAATACGCTGCAACACACCGGGAATTCGTACCGTTCCCAAATTGAAATACGGGATGAAGTTAAGCAAAAAGCCAATAGCAAAAATAATCGCGGCGCGTTTGGCGAGCTGTCCGATGAGCAACAACCGATCATCACCCGCCTCAGCGCGTCGCCCTAACGAGAATGTCATCGACACCCCGCATATAAAAAGAAAAAATGGAAAAATCCAATCGGTGAAGGTCCAACCGTTCCATTTTGCGTGACCCAGCTGGGTGTAAATATGCCCCCAGTCGCCGGGATTGTTGACGAGCACCATGCTGGCAATCGTGAAGCCGCGAAACGCATCGAGCGAAATCAGGCGTTGCGAGGAGGAAACAGAAAAGGAACCAGAAGCGGAAGTCGGAGCCGAAGCCAGAGCGTTTGCGGTGGCGGTCATGCGTCGGTTTTCTTGCCAAACAGCGGGTCAATTTTCAAGAACGACGCCACCACGATAGATGGAATCGTACAAATACAAACCCAGACGAAGAAATGCGCATAGCCCAATTGCGTTTGAATCCAGCCACTCGCCATTCCCGGTAGCATCATGCCCAGTGCCATAAAGCCCGTGCAGATAGCATAGTGCGCCGTCTTGTGTGGATTCGGCGGGTTCGTTTTGCCGCCGTCAGCCACCATAATCATAAAGAGCAAATACGCGGCGAAGCCAAAGCCGTAGCCAAATTGCTCGACCGCAATCGCCGCAGAAATCACGCCGATATTGGCGGGCAGGGCATAGGCTAAAAATACAAAGGCGAGATTGGGTAAATGCACCGCGAGTAGCATCGGCCACAGCCATTTCTTCAAGCCACCGCGCGAAATCACATAGCCGCCCAACAGCCCGCCCAGCGTGAGAGCGAGCACGCCGATCGTGCCGTAGGCGAAGCCCACATCAGTTGTGCTGAGGCCGAGTCCTTGCTGGGCGGGCTTGTCGAGCATAAATAGCTTGAAGACGGCCAGTGCTTGGGCTTCTCCTAACCTGTACGTCAACAAAAAAGCGAGCACTAGAAAAATATCACGGCGCTTAAAAAACGATAAGAAAGTGGCTAAAAATTCATGGCGGATGTTGCCCTCATTTAGCGCATTAACTTGCGTACTACCTTGCCCAATGCTGGCCACATCAACAGTCGGCCGCGGCAACAAAAATCGGTGATAAATACCCAGCAGAATAAACACCGTGCCGACCACCACCATCACAATTTGCCACGCCAGCACGACGTTTCCGGTGCTCTCGGTCACCGTCCCCGCCAGCAGCACCAAGCCGCCTTGGCCCGCCAACATCGCCAGACGGTAGAACGTACTGCGCACACCGACAAACGCGGCTTGCTGATGTTCGGGCAGTGCCAGCATGTAAAAACCATCCGCCGCGATATCGTGGGTGGCCGAGCTAAACGCAATCAGGAAAAAAACCGCGAGTGAGAGCTGAAAAAAATGCGACGCCGGTAACGTAAAAGCAATCGATGCCAACGCGGCACCGATGATTAATTGCAGCGCCACAATCCAAAATCGTTTGGTTCGAAACATGTCCACCAGCGGCGACCAGAGCGGCTTTATCACCCACGGTAGCGATAGCCAACCGGTATAAAAAGTGATGTCCGTGTTTGAGACATTGAG
Source organism: Burkholderiales bacterium (assembly GCA_038224475.1). Classification (GTDB taxonomy): domain Bacteria; phylum Pseudomonadota; class Gammaproteobacteria; order Burkholderiales; family Usitatibacteraceae; genus UKL13-2. The sequence goes on along the minus strand of JBBRFJ010000010.1, from coordinate 18,774 downwards.
GTTTTTATACATGATGACTGAGAGCGCCGTCACCATCACATAGGGAATGCCTTGGGCGAAATAAAGTGAGGGAATCCACAACCACGGCGTAGTCGTCTTTTTGTTAACGATGGTCAGGTTTCGCATTTATGGCCACCGTAAAGGTTTTGCGTGGGGTGCCAGCTGCAGCCCGCCACGAGTTGAATACGAGTTGCCGCGGGAAAGCAAATTTAGCAACCCCGCGGCGTAGAAGTGGATATAAAAATCCTCGACTAAAACGCGTAAGAAACGTTCAACCCCACTGTGCGTGGTTGGTTGTAAATGAGTCGGGTGCCTTGAATACCGATCGCTTGACCGGATATTTCAACCTGTTTGTTCGCTAAATTTTGCACGTACAGCCCAATTTCCCACGGACCCATCGATCCGCCTACATTGGCGTCAATGATGGTGTAGGCGGGTCGCTCAGTAACGATAAGCGTCGGATCGTCGCTACGATCTTTTGGCACGCCGCCCACATAGCGACCGTTCACGCTGGCATATGCGGATGCGCCGTTATCCAAAAATAGCGAATATCGTCCGCCAAAATTATGTTTCCATTTAGGTGTGCCACCAAGTTGTCCGCCCTTTGTCCATGTCCGGCAGCCATTTGTCGTGTTATCCGCATAGAGGCACACTGTTTTAGTCTCATTCCATTCGGCAGTTGTGTAGGCGCCCGCGTAAGTGACCTGCCAGCTATCTGAGAACCGATAACGTGCCTGTGTTTCAAAACCTTGGGTGCGCGCGCTCGGTCCATTGGTCGTGCCGTTTACGGGAAAGCCGTTTACATCCTGCGAAAAATAGGTCTGTACGTTTTTCCAGTTAATTCGAAAGTAGTCGGCTTGCAGATAGAGCGCACGATTAAGCATTGACCCCTTTAACCCAAGCTCATAATTGTCCGTCGAGTCTGGCTCGTATTGTTGAGTGGAGTCGGCGACAATTTTGGCACCTTGATTTTTGAAACCATTGGTGCCGCCTCGGCGAAAACCTTGCGAGAAAGTCACATACCCCAACAGATCTTTGGTGAAGTTATATGAGCTATTTAACTTAAAATACGACTTGCCGTTTTGTCCGCGATTTACGTTCACGTTGCTGTCGACAAAGCCGCCTGCATAGTCTTTAATTTCGGCTATTGCAGTGTCGTCGTACTTAAAATAGCGTAAGCCTACCGTCGTCAGCCATTCTGGTGTGATGTTGTACCCGGCCTCTCCGTAAACGGCGGTCTCTTTGTACTGACTGCCTAAGTTCTCGCGGTAACCTTCGTCTTTGTTGCCGCCGATTTGGGTTCTTGCCAGCGGCACATATGCGTCCATGCCGGGCAATATTTCAGAATACTTAAAATTGCGATCTTGTTTGGTGTAGTAGAGTCCCGCGATCCATTGCAGTGGTCCGTTGCCCTTCGAGGTTAAACGAGTTTCGTGACTCAATCCCTTGAACGTGTTGTCAAAAGTAATGAAAGCGGAACGGCCGCTATCGTTAGCCCCACCCAGGTCACCCAGCGCGTAGTAGAAAACGTAGCCTTGACTGGCGTAGTCGGCCTCGCCCGAACGGCTGTCTTTGAATTGAGAGGTGCTGGAATGCAGATTCGCAAAGCCCAAATCCCAGTCAAGGCTTAGAGAGTCCAACTTAAAATTACGATTTGCAAAATCCGGATAGCGCGACACGATGGTGTGATTGTTGACGGAATATGGCGTGGCAAAACCGTCGGTAAAGCGACAAGCGCTACCTTGGCACGGTGAAGAATCGGGATCAACAATTGATGCGTTAATTTGCGCGAGGCTGGTGGAGTTCGCGATGTTGAGCGGTAGAAGATCGGCTCCGCTAGTACCGTGCGCGAGTTGTTTTTGTTCTGCATGAGCAAGAGTAAAACTTAAGCCAGGAGTGGCTTTCCACAGGACTGCGATACGTCCACCGTCGACATTTTGATAATCGTCGCGCTTATAAATATTTTGATTCGCATCCGGCTTGGTCACGTAGGCTAGCGTCCCAACCCGCCATGGCGGATTAGAGATGCGATCTGTATATCCTTTCTCATCGAGGCGTGCGATGGATGCGCGAATTGCAACCGAATCGCCAACCGGAAAATTGAACATTGCATCGGTATCGTTACTTAAGCCGCCGTGCTGTGTTTGATAAAAGCCTGTGTTTAGCTTTCCTTCAAATTTGCCAAGCTGGGGCTGGTTGGTGATGTAGCGAATCGTGCCGCCCAAACTGCCTGCCCCGTATAGCGTGCCCTGTGGCCCGAGCAGTGTTTCAACGCGGGTGATATCTTTTATGCGATAACCGATGTTGGGCAGCGGGGTATCGTCAAGGTAGTAAGCAACGGTGGTTTTAACAAACTGCTCGATATTATTGGCGTTCACTGGCGAGACGTTCAAGCCGCGTACGGTGACCGAATCAGCGAAACGCGCACTGTTGCCAGGTGCATTGATACTGACGTTTTGGGTAATCAGCTTTTTTAAGTCAGTGATGTTGGCCTCGCGTAGCGCCTCTTCTGAGATTGCGGTGACGTTGTAGGGAACGCTGCTCGCAGATTGGCTACGGCCGCTGGCGGTGACGATGATGGTTTCAACTTTTTGTGCTTCGGCTTTTTTCGCAGCCTCGATTTTTTCGCGCGCTATGCGTTCGGCTGCGGTTTCAGTTTTGGCTGCTTCGGCGGGCTGTCCTTCTGGTTTCGACGCCTGGGTTTGTGCGATCGCTTGCGGAAAGTAAGTGGTACCGAGCGTGAATAGAGTGGCGAGGACTGCGGTGGTCATTTGCGATTTTCTAAGTTGCATATTAGCTCCTGATCTTTAATCGATTGTCGAGAAATACTGCTGCTTGCGGTGCGCGTTAACTACTTCGAGGACAGTGCTGCACGGACGCTGCCCTTGTTTTGGGAAAGCCGCAGACTAGCTTCATGGATAGTGACCCCGTTCTGAAGCGCAACGATAGCGATTTTGACGCTATATTCACAAGACTCGAGCGTTGCGCGGGCGCGTGCTTCATCCGTGCCCGTTGCGAGTACGACAAGGTTTACGCTGCGACGGATCAGCTTGGCGTTGGTGGGTTTTACATCCACCATTAAATTGCCGTACACCTTGTTGAGCCTAACCATCAACGCACTCGAAAATGTATTAAGCGCAATTTTTTGCGAGGTGCCTGCTTTAAGGCGTGTGCTGCCAGAAATGATTTCGCTACCGGTATCCAGTGTGATGCCGATTTCCGCCTCAAGCGTCAGCGGTGCGTTGACGTTATTTGCGATGCCGATAGTGAGCGCGCCTGCTGCGCGCGCGGCATGCAGCGCCCCCAGCACATAGGGCGTGGCGCCCGAGGCGGCGAGTAGAATAACGACATCGTTTGCGTCGACTGACGCGATCTTGATATCTCCCGCTCCTTGACCAATATTGTCTTCCGCGCCTTCGATCGCTTCAAATATCGCTTGCTTACCGCCTGCGAGTAGCGCTATTGCGCGCGCTTTCGGCCATGAAAAAGTAGGATAAAGCTCCACGCTATCAAGCAGCCCGAGCCGCCCGGAAGTTCCCGCGCCTACATATATCAAGCGACCACCGCGTCCCATACGCTGGATTGCTGCTTCTACGGCTTTCGCAATGTCAGCACTCGCGGCAGAAACCGCTTTTACCGCATCTAGCTGATCGTTAGCAAAGGCATTCACCAAATCAATAACGGCGTATTCATCCAGATTTTGATGTGAAATGCTGGGAGTTTCTGTTTTGAGCGCCACGATTTCTAGTCTCGTTTGAGATGGAGTGCCATGATGTGGAGTGCCATGATGTTGAAGGGCTAGCGAGATAGGGTTAAATTAATACTTAGTTTTAATAGGAAAAAGTTATTCAGCATTAGATTTATTGAGATTGTTTTGAACCACGCGCCGCCAAGTAGTTATAAAATTCCGAATGGTCTTACTTTGGTATTAGGCTTTTGTTGATAATACCCCAAAATCTCTGTTAAATCAGGCTCCAAATGTACCTAATTGGTATTTTTTTGGTATGACATCTAGCAACACTGCGAAAAGCGGGAGATGTTAATGATGTTGTTGCCGTTTTCGTTTGACTAAAATGAATACTTCCAATTTATCCAAAGGCTGTGAATGGGAAGGCCTCGCAAACATGGCGTGTCATATGCGTTCGAACTCCCGCACGAGCTATGCGCAAATGGGTGCGCTGTAGCAGCTGCCATGGCTTCTCGGTTGAACGCGACCATGAAAGTAGGGCAAGGATTGCGTTTCATGACTAGGGCCAGCACGCTGACGAGGTAACACGACTTAGGCCAGCCAACGTTCGGGACCATCGTGGGTGGCGCCCCGCAGGATGTAGCGACCAACCTTGCAAAAACGTTTGGTGCCCTCGACACGAATCGAACGTGTGACCCTCCCCTTAGGAGGGGGATGCTCTATCCACTGAGCTACGAGGGCAGCACATTTATTTTACCTGCGCATTCCGCCTTGCGGTACTTTCAATATTGCGAGCCCCAAATGTTCTGCCGATCTTGCTTGAATGGTAGGGCTGACCGGATTATTCTTTAGCTTATTTTCATAACATGACGATTGATACCAGATTCTGACTAGTCCTAATTTTCTCCTTTGAAACCGCGATGGATGATGTCGCTCGCGAAAAACCTACGTGTTGTAACAAAAACGCAATCCATATATGTTCCGGCTAGCTGCACCCATAAGCAGGGTCCACACCCTAATATTCCCGCCCTCAAATCTTGTTGATTTACTGAAAAGGTAATTGCGATGAAGAAACTTAATTTGGCGCCCTCGTTCATCTCGACGCGAGCTGCAGTCGGGTTTGCCTTGGCTTGCGTGACAGGAATGGCGCACAGCCAGACTGCGGCAGCGCCGGCGCAAAAACTCGAAAAAGTAGAAGTTACCGGATCGTCGATCAAACAAATTGAGGGAGAAACAGCGTTACCCGTGCTGGTCATCACCCGCGAAGAAATCCAGCGCACGGGCGCGACTAATGCGGAAGAGTTGCTGCGCAGCATTGCGACAAATTCAAGCGGTGGCAGCAGCAGCGTGGCAAACACGGGTGCGGGCGGCGGACAGGGTGGCGGCAGTTCAGCATCATTAATTTCGATGCGTGGCTTGGGCTCAGCACGGACCCTCGTCCTGCTTAACGGCCGACGCACTGCACCTGCCGGCGGTTCGTCAGCGATTGATATCTCCACTATTCCAATCTCGGCCATTGAACGCATCGAGGTGTTGCGTGACGGCGCGTCGGCCGTTTATGGCAGCGACGCAGTCGCCGGCGTGGTCAATTTTATTTTGCGCAAAGATTTCAGTAAACGCGAGTTGTCCGTGAGCTTCGGTGACCCTACGCGAAAGGGCGGCGGCAGTGATGTCAAGGCATCTCTATTTGCCGGATTTGGCGATTTTGGCAAGGACCGATACAACATCAACGTCGGTGGGTCTTACCAAAAGGTGAAGCCGATTTTTGGCTCGGACAGACCATTTGCAAGTAACTTGAACGTGGGCGAGCAGCTTGACCGCACCAGTAACACACCATTCCCAGCGAGTGTTGTGTTGCCAACGAATTTGGCGTTGCGCTCCCCGAACTACCCCAACTGCGGGCCTTATTCGCTGGTGTCGCCGTTGCAGCCGACCAATCCAGGTAACTGCCGTTACGACAATTCGCCTTATGTTGCCATTCAGCCGTTGTCTGAACAGTGGAATGGTTTGTTGACCGGTCGCCTCAAAATCAATGAATCGATTGAAGGGTATGTAGAAACCAATTTCACCCGCAACAAGACGACGAACACCATTCAACACGTTTTGATTAATGGCACGGCATTGACCGCGACCAACCCTTACACCACTACATTGCGCGACCTGATCACTACCCGATATTCAGCATTCCCAGGTTTACGGCGCTTTATTGGCTCGGCTTATTCATTACTCCCCACCACCAGCCCTTACTACCCTACGTCATTTGCGGCAGCTAACGGATTGGCCGGTCAGCCGTTAGTACTTCAGTTCCGCTCCATCCCGACAGGTGTGCGCGTCACTGAGGACGTGACCGACAACGTACGGTTTGTGACCGGTATCCGAGGCACGGGTTTCGGCTGGGATTACGACACCTCTTTTCTGTACGCTAAAAACAAGATCAGTGAAAACTTGGTTGATGGCTGGCCCCTGTTCAATGAGTATCTTTCCCTGCTAAACACGGGCGTGATCAACCCGTTCGGCACCACTACTGATCCTGCCGCACTTGCTGCTGCGCAAGCGACCATTTTTAAAGGCAACTGGTTCGTCAATACGACCTCGGTAACCACGATTGATGCCAAGGGTTCGCGCGAACTTTTCCAGCTGCCGGCCGGTGTGGTCAGCTTGGCGGTTGGCGGTGAAGTACGCCGGGAAAAGCTCGATCTGGCACCCTCACAGACGAATAAAGATTTCCTGGTGGCGGGTTTTGGTGGCGCAGGTGTACCACTGACGTCTGACCGCGATGTGCGCTCTGCCTATGCGGAAATCAGCATTCCGATTATCAAACGTTTGGACGCAAACATTGCCGTTCGCTACGACGATTATCAGCGTGTTGGCTCAACCACCAACCCCAAGGCATCGATTCGTTGGCAGCCGACGGACGCAATTTTGTTGCGCGCCGCCGTCGGTACTGGCTTCCGTGCGCCAACCTTGGTGGATTTGTATTCGCCCGTCTCGTTCGGCATTACCACCAACGGTCAGCGGGATTTGGTTCGTTGCCCTATCGGTGGCCCGACAACGGACATCGATTGTTCCAACCAGTTCGTGACGATCAATGGCGGAAATTCTGCGCTGAAGCCAGAGAAATCGCGGTCCACCACGTTCGGTTTCGTATTCGAGCCAAACAAAGATTTTTCGGTCGGGGTTGATGCATTCCGAATTAATTTGAAAGATGTGATTCGTACCGGCGTCCCGGTTGCCACTATTCTCGCCAACCCAACCACCTATGCGGCTCTGATCCAGCGCGGCCCGGCAGACAGTAATCCAAGCGGCGTGGGCCGTATTACCGGCATCTCGCAACAGCTGACTAATCTCGGCAAAGTAAATGTGCAGGGCTATGATCTTGATGCCAAAGCGCGTTTGGTCAATGGACCCGACTACAAGCTGACGGTGCGTGGCAACGGCACTTACATGCAGAAATACCAGACGCAGAATCTTGACGGATCGTTCGCTAATGCGATCAACGTCTCGTCGGGAACCGTGCCGGGCGTGGTTTTGCGCTGGAGGCATACGCTGAGCACCACCGTTGAAAAAGGCGACTTTAACGCCACGCTGGCGCAGAATTTTCAGAACTCTTACTACGACACGCGTACCGCGCTGCAAGCGGCATCGGTACCGTTGCGCTCGGTGGGAACCTATGAAACCTACGATCTGCAAGCGGCGTATACCGGTTTCAAATCGCTGCGTTTGGTAGCAGGCATTAAAAACCTGCTGGATCGCGACCCACCTTATGCCAATTCTGGCGCAGGTTTTGTGGGTAGCTATGACCTTAGCTACTCTGACGTACGCGGCCGCTTCATCTACACGAACCTGACCTTTAGTTTTTAAGGCGTGCGAACCTGAGGGCGCTAAGCGACTTCATGGTTTCGATGTTGGCGCACCTCTTGGTTGGTAAATAAAACTCCCCCGGCGGTTAGCCGGGGGAGTTTTTTATGAGCTAAACCTAGGCTTTGGCCTGATTCAATATGCTATTTGTGTTGCGCGCGAATGGCGCAAGATTTGCATTGATAATTACGTTGGTGTTGAGAGCCGCGTTGTTGCGAATCCGATACCGGAAATTATCCTAAACGCGATCAAATCAAGTGCCGTTGAAACCAGTCTCTGTGTTTAAATTGAACTGCACTCTTTCGAGGAACCTCGATAAAAGTTTCTATGCAGGTGCCAAAGGGTACGCCGTCAAACCTCAGGCCCGCGCTCCAAAGCGTGGGCAACATCGTTCAGGAATTTTTATGGTCTGGTTGTTGGGTCGTTTCATTGTCTGGCAGGGATCGAGCAGAGCGACCTGCCTCATAGAGGTCGCGGGCGATGATCATGCATGGCCAGACACATGAGTGTGTTGCTCGAAGTACGCGACCTCACCACCTGCTTTAAAACTGAACGCGGTGAATTTGCCGCAGTCGATGGCGTCAGTTTTACGCTTGAGGCAGGTCGCACATTGGGCATTGTCGGCGAATCGGGTTGTGGCAAAAGCGTCACCTCGCTGTCGATCATGGGTTTGTTGCCCAAAGGGCAGGGGCGGGTGGCCTCGGGCTCGATATGGTTCAACGGCACTGACCTCGCGACGCTGTCAGCCCCCGCCATGCGCCAGTTGCGCGGCAACCAAATGGCGATGATTTTTCAAGAGCCGATGACCTCGCTCAATCCGGCTTTTACGATTGGTAATCAATTGATTGAGGCAATCCGCTGCCATCGCGATATCAGCCATGCCGCGGCGCGAGTACGTGCAATAGAAATGTTGACCAGGGTGCGGATTCCATCGCCCGAGCAGCGCATCGATACTTACCCGCATAAGCTGTCCGGCGGCATGCGCCAGCGGGTCATGATCGCGATGGCGCTTGCTTGCGAGCCCCAGTTGCTGATCGCTGATGAGCCTACCACTGCGCTTGACGTAACTATCCAGGCGCAAGTGCTGGAGCTGATGCGCAGTTTGCGCGCCAGTGCAGGCACGGCGATTATCCTTATCACCCACGATTTAGGGGTGATTGCGGAGTTAGCTGACGAGGTGGCGGTGATGTACGCGGGTCGTGTGGTCGAGCGCACTAGCGTCGAACGTCTTTTCGCCGAGCCCCAACATCCGTACACCATTGGACTGTTGGGTTCGATTCCCAAGATGCACCTTACCCAATCCCGCTTGGCCGCGATCGAAGGCCAAGTTCCGTTACCCGCCAACGCCTCGGTCGGCTGTCGCTTCGCGGCGCGTTGTCCTTTTGCCGTTGGTAAATGCCTTGAATTATCGCCGCCCTTACAAGAGCTAAGTGAGGGTCATTTCGTGGCGTGCTGGCAAGCGCCGCTCGCTTGGGAACAGGCAGCATGAGCGCGTCCGCAGCCACGCCAATTCGGCTCGGAACAAGCACACCAGCAACCGAGGTTCAGCCCGCTAAAACCGGCCATCCACTGCTTCGGGCCGACCATCTGGTCAAACATTTTCCGTTGCAGCGCAGCTTTTTCCGCCAGAGCAAGCAGGTCGTTCATGCGGTCGATGATGTGAGCTTTACGCTGAAAACGGGAGAAACCATGGCGCTGGTCGGGGAGTCAGGCTGCGGCAAATCTACCGTCGGGCGATTGCTGTTGCGATTGTTGGAAAGCACGGCCGGCAATGTTTGGTTTGATGGCGAAAACATCAGTAATTTGTCAGCCGCCGCGCTGCGTGCCCGGCGGCGGGATATGCAGATTATTTTTCAAGATCCCTATTCTTCACTAAACCCGCGCATGACCATCGAGCAGACACTGGTTGAGCCCTTGGATCTACATCAGCTTGCCGGCGGTCGCGAGCGGCAGCGCGAACGCGCCGCTGAATTGCTGAATCTGGTGGGGCTGGCACCACAGTATTTGCAGCGTTTCCCGCACGAATTTTCCGGTGGCCAGCGCCAGCGAATCGGCATAGCGCGCGCCTTGGCGGTGGAGCCGCGTTTGATTGTGTGTGATGAGCCGGTTTCAGCGCTTGATGTATCGATACAGGCGCAGGTCATCAATCTGTTGCAGGATATTCAGCGTCAACTCGGTGTCGCTTATGTCTTCATCGCCCACGACCTCGCGGTGGTGAAACACATCGCGTCACACGTCGCGGTGATGTATCTCGGCCAAATCATTGAATATGCGGATAAGGCCAGCTTATTTTCCGCGCCGCGCCACCCGTATACACACGCGCTGTTGTCGGCAATACCTAATCCCGTCCCGAACTCGACGCGTCAAAAAATTCTGCTCGAGGGTGATGTGCCTAATCCTATTTCGCCGCCCTCAGGCTGTCGCTTCCGCACTCGCTGCGTCCATGCAAGGGCGCGTTGCGCCGAAGAAGTTCCGGCCCTCGATGGCGAATCGGGTCATCAAGTGGCCTGCCATTTCTGGCGCGAAATTAAAGCGCCGGTAGGGCAAAGTGACCTGCCGGAGCCGCACGATGCCGTTAAATCGGCGCGGGCGAATCGCCTTGAGCAATTGCAATCTGCTTTTTTGCATAAGAAGTCAGTGCCGGTTTGATGTCATTTTTTGAGTTCGCATTTCGAGTTGGTGTTTTTGCGCCAGATTGGTCGTTTCGTCCATTTAAAGAAGAGGTCAGAGCATGTCTATTTTGCCCCGTCGCTTAGTTGCAGCACCAATCGATTTGTCAGTCCCACCATGGCGTGCAACCAGCCGCACCTCGCGAGGTGCACCATTAATTGCCTCTATAAGTGTTGTTGCTGCGGCGTTATTGCTTTTTATAGTCAGTTTCATAAGTTTCAGTGCGAGTGCGCAGACATTGCGTATCGGCCTGGCGGAAGATCCGGATGTGCTCGATCCAACCCTGGCGCGCAGCTTTGTAGGTCGCATCGTGTTTGCGGGTCTTTGCGATAAATTATTTGATATTGATGAAAAGCTGGGCATCGTTCCACAGCTCGCGCTCAGCCATCAATGGTCGGCAGATAACAAGGTGCTGACGTTAAAGCTACGGCCGGGGGTGACTTTTCATGACGGCGAAAAATTTAACGCAGCCGCGGTCAAGTTCAACCTCGAACGCCACAAGAACCTGCCAGGGTCCAGCCGCCGTGGCGAGTTGCTGCCGCTCACCAGCGTGGAAGTTGTGGATGAGATGACTGTCAAATTAATTCTTTCAGCGCCTTTTTCGCCGCTGCTCACGGTATTGACGGATCGTGCCGGCATGATGGTGTCGCCGAAGGCCGCTCAGGCCAACCCGGACTCATTTGGTTCCAAGCCGGTATGCTCCGGGCCGTTCAAATTTGCCGAACGTGTGGCTCAGGATCGTATCGTGCTGGAGCGGTATGCCAATTATTGGGACAAGAGCGCGATCCACTTTGATAAGATTATTTATCAGCCGATTATTGATTCGACGGTGCGACTCGCGAATCTTCGTGCCGGTCAACTTGATTTTATTGAGCGCGTGGCATCCAACGATATTTCAGGACTCAAGGCAGAGAAAAAGTTTAATGTTGCCAGCATTACCGAGCTCGGTTATCAAGGCATCACCATCAATACCGGCAAGAGCGATATGGCGCAAAAAAATCCGCTGGGACGCGATGCCCGTGTGCGTGAAGCACTTGAGCTGTCGCTTGACCGTGGCGGCATTGTTCAGGTCGCGGCAGATGGTGAGGGCGAGGTGGGCAACCAATGGGTAGCCCCCGGCAGCACCTATTACGCCAAAAACGTGCCGGTGCCCAAACGCAATATTGCGCGCGCCAAAGCGCTGCTGAAAGAAGCGGGTATTCCTAATCCTAGTTTTACCCTGATGACGCCAACGACCTCTGATGGCCAGAAGGTCGCGCAGATTATCCAGGCCATGGCGAAGGAAGCTGGTTTTGATATCAAAATCCAAGCAACCGAGTTTGCGACTTCGCTCAATCTGGCCGACAAAGGCCAGTTTGAGGCGTACCTGCTCAATTGGAGCGGGCGCGCCGATCCTGATGGCAATATATTCAGCTTCTATGCATGCAAGCAACCGCTGAATTATCCCGGCTATTGCAAGCCGGAGGTTGATGCTCTGTTAAACAAGTCGCGCAGCACGCTTGATGTGGCTCAGCGCAGCAAAATCTTTGAACAGATTGCCGCTGAAGTGTTGAAGGATCGGCCGATCGTGTATGTGTATCACCGGCATTGGCTGTGGGCTTACAACAAAAAATTAGCGGGCCTGCGCACTATTCCAGATGGCTTGATTCGCGTTCAAGGTTTAAAAATGAATTGAATGGGTCTTGAAAATGTCATGTGCGTAATTCCAAATTCGATCTGGCTATTCAGGCAAAGCTAACGTTCTCATGCTCTCCTATTTTATAAAACGCCTGGCGGCGGTCATTCCCACCGTGTTTTTCGTCTCGGTGATGATTTTTAGCCTTCAGCAACTGCTGCCCGGCGATCCGGCGGTGATTCTGGCGGGCGAAGACCAGGATCAGAACACCGTCGCCTATCTCCGCGAGAAAATGCATCTCGATGAGCCGTTACCAGTGCGTTATGGCTATTGGATTTCCGGGGTCATGCGCGGTGATTTTGGCGAGTCGCTGCGCATTCAGCAGCCCGTGCGCCAGCTTATTCTCGATAAATTGCCAGTCACCTTACAGCTGGCGGCGATGGCCATGATGGTTGCGCTTTTGATTGGCATCCCGGCAGGCATCGTATCCGCAGTTGCCAAAGATTCTGCCTGGGACTATCTCGCTAATATCTTCGCGTTGTGGGGACTTTCAACGCCTAATTTCTGGTTGGGCATACTGATGATCCTGCTTTTTTCGGTAACGCTCGGCTGGCTGCCCGCGTCGGGATATGTGAGTCCCGGCGAGGACTTGAAGGAGAATTTGCTATCCATGATCATGCCCGCGTTCGTGCTGGGAAACGCCATTGCGGCGGTGCTGATGCGCCACACACGCAGTGCTATGCTGCAAGTGCTGAACGCTGATTACGTGCGGACCGCACGCGCCAAAGGGCTGAAAGAAAATAAAGTCGTTCTCAAGCACGCTCTGCGCAATGCCATCATGCCCATCATCACCCTCGGCGCGCTGGAATTCGGCACCCTGTTGTCTGGCGCGGTGCTGAGGGAGCAGGTTTTCTCGATTCCCGGATTCGGTAAATTAATTGTGGACGCAGTATTTAATCGCGACTACGCGGTGGTGCAGGGTGTGGTGCTGTTTACGTCAACGGTTTATATCGTGCTGAATCTGCTCGCTGACATGGCGTATTTTCTGGTCAATCCCAGACTGCGAGGTTAGTACATGAACTCGCGCGCGCATTCAACGGTCAGCGGCCCGCTTAACGGCGCAACGGTCGTGACCGCATCGCATAGTGATGCGCCGGGCAGGCGCGCTTGGCGGCGATTGGTTCGGCGGCGCGGGGCGATGCTGGGGCTGGGATTCGTCATTCTATTCATCATCATCGCCATCTTTGCGCCATGGCTGGCGCCGCAAGATCCGGTCGAGACCAGCTGGAGCGCAATTCGTAAAGCGCCGTCCGCCGCACATTGGTTTGGCACCGACGAGCTGGGCCGCGATGTGTTGTCTCGCGTCATGTGGGGGGCGCGGGCGTCGCTGCTGGCTGGTCTTGTGTCGGTCTCTATTTCAATGGCACTGGGCGTGCCTATTGGCTTGCTGGCAGGCTATGCGGGCGGCTGGACGGACGGGATTATTTCCCGCCTGACTGATTCTGCTTTGGCATTACCCTTTCTGATTCTCGCCATCGCGCTCGCGGCGTTTCTCGGGCCAAGTCTGATCAATGCGATGATTGCCATCGGTGTTTCCGCCACGCCGATATTTATTCGTCTGACCCGCGCGCAGGTACTGGCGGTGAAAGTAGAAGATTTTATTGAGGCTGCCCGTGCGGTCGGTAACCCACACTGGCGCATCGCGTTGCGGCATGTGTTGCCGAATGTGCTGCCACCGTTGATTGTGCAATCAACGCTCGCCATTGCCGCCGCCATCATTGCCGAGGCCAGCCTATCCTTTCTGGGGCTGGGTCAGCAGCCGCCCGCGCCCAGCTGGGGAAGTATGCTCAACACCGCAAAAAACTATGTCGACAATGCGCCGTGGATGGCGATATGGCCGGGGCTGGCCATTTTTTTGCTGGTACTCTCGTTCAATCTGCTCGGCGACGGGCTGCGCGACGCGCTTGATCCGAGGCACAAGTAAATTTAATTGCTGGTGTCGGCGCAAATTAGGTCCCCGAACGCGCGTTGTCACCTCTCATCAGCCGCATTGAAGTACCAGCCGGTGGGGGACATCGTGGAAAGTGCCGCGTTAGAGGATAATGTAAGGCTGGGCGAATGCAGTAGTGCTTGGGCGGGTTTACTTGGCATACATACGCGCCGGCCTGCAGGCTTCAGCTCTCGATAAAGTGCTTCTCGACGATTTCTCGCGATCGCAAGGCGCGCACATTGCCTACGCGCTCGATGCCATCCTTCATTTCACTTTCACTCTAATATCGCGCGGCTCATCAATAATGTTGCCGCACATTAAATTCTACGAAATATTTTCATGCCTATTTTTCACGCAAAAAACCTGTCTCTTGCCTTTGGGGACGTCAAACTTTTAGACGGTATTGATTTTTCAATTGAGGCCGGTGAACGCATCGCGTTAGTCGGGCGCAACGGCACCGGCAAATCCAGCCTGCTAAAAATTATCGCCGCGCAAATCAAGCCGGACGATGGTGAGGCGGCACGTTCCAGCACCCTAAAGCTCGCCTACGTTCCGCAAGAGCCAAGCTTCGATGCGAGCCAAACGATTTTTGAAGCGGTGGCGGCGGGCTTGGGGCAGGTATCTAAATTGCTGATTGACTACCACCATGCGCTAGTCGCCGCCGAGCACGGCGATATGGAAGCGCTGGAGCGCATGGGCGATTTGCAGCACGAGCTGGAAACGCACAATGGCTGGCAGGTTGAGCAGCGCGTGGAATCGGTGTTGGCGCGTTTGAATCTGGATCCGGATCGCGCCATTGATGGGCTTTCGGGCGGCAATCTAAAACGCGTGGCGCTGGCGCGTGCGCTGGTGGCGGAACCGGAATTGCTGCTGCTTGACGAGCCGACCAACCATCTTGATATCGCGTCCATCGATTGGCTGGAAAAGACGCTGCTGTCATATGCTGGCGCGATCCTTGTCATCAGCCATGATCGACGCTTTCTGGAAACGTTTGCGACGCGAATTATTGAACTTGATCGCGGTCAGCTCACCAGCTATCCCGGCTCCTTCGCGGAGTACGAAAAGCGCAAGGAAGAAGCGCTTAATTCTGAATCGCTCGCGAACGCGCGTTTCGACAAAATTTTGAAGGAAGAAGAAGTCTGGATTCGCCAAGGCGTACAGGCGCGGCGCACGCGAAGTGCCGGGCGAGTGACCCGTTTACATCAGCTGCGCGAGGAGCGTGCGCAGCGCCGCGAGCGTTCGGGTAACGTTAAATTCTCGATTGCGGATGTCGAGAAAAGCGGCAAGATTGTCACTGAATTAGTAGATGTGTCGAAATCATTCAACGACAAAATTATCGTTGATAAATTTTCTTCAATTGTGCAGCGTGGCGACCGTATCGGCTTGATCGGGCCGAACGGTGCCGGTAAATCCACGCTGATGAAAATGATTCTCGGCGAGCTGGCAGCCGATAGCGGCAAAATCAAGCTGGGGACGCAATTAAGTGTGGCCTATTTCGATCAATTTCGTGAGACCCTCGATGATGAGGCCACGCTGTCCGACGTGATCAGCCCCGGCTCGGAATTTATCGACAACGGCAACGGTCGCAAACACGTCATTTCGTATCTGGGTGAATTTTTATTCCCGCCGCAGCGGGCGCGTGCAAAGGTGAAATCACTGTCCGGCGGCGAGCGCAATCGCTTGCTATTGGCGCGCCTATTCGCCAAGCCGGCAAATTTTTTGGTGCTGGATGAGCCGACCAACGATCTCGATATTGAGACGCTGGATCTGCTCGAGGAATTGCTGCAAAGCTATCCCGGCACGGTAATGGTGGCCAGCCATGACCGAACTTTTTTGGACAACGTGGCGACCCAAGTTTTTGTATTCGAGGGCAAAGGTAAAGTGCGCGAATTCGCGGGCGGTTATAGCGATTGGCAGATGCAGCTGGCGAATATGGCGGTGGTGGCGTCGAAGACTGGAAGTGCAGTCAAGTCCGCCGACACCAAACCGTCGGCGCCAAAACCGTCGACCAATACTAAAAGCGCGAGCGCTGCAAAAGCAAAAAAGCTGAGTTCCAACGAGCAAAAAGAGCTGGACACACTCACGAAAAAAATTGATGCACTCGGTGTCGAATCGCAAACAGTTCAGCAGGCACTAGCGAATCCAGCGACCTATCAAGATCCTGCACAAGCGGCGAAGGTAAAGACGCTTCAGGCACGCTTGGCTGATATTGAAAAAGAGTCGTCGGTCGCGATGAATCGATGGGAAGCATTGGAAGCGATTCGGGAAGGCTAGTGGGAGCTCGTCGTTTCGAGCGCTTTTCGACAGGGGTTCCCGTTTCGGGCGGGGGTGGGGTAGGAATCCCCTCCCTCGCTGCATGTTGTTTCGCTGAATAGTGATTAGCTTCATTGTGTCTAACTCCATCGCAGTCGCTTCGCCAATAACAACCTCGGCGCCCCTCAGAATGAATAGGTCACCATTTTGAAATTGAATAGCCAATATCTGCGGGCACTTCCGAGCAAAAATGCTTCAAAAGCCGCTCCTGTGCTTGTGTTTTAAATATGAAATCGAAAGCAATATTTATTCTCGGCCCGACTGCATCGGGTAAAACGCAACTCGCGTTTGATCTCATTGAGCGCTTTACATCCCGGGATAAGCACCCAGTTGAGCACCCCCAGAATTTTGAAATTATCAGCGTCGATTCGGCGCTTGTTTATCGCGACATGAATATCGGTACCGCCAAGCCGGATGCGGCGACGCTGAAAAAATATCCGCACCATTTGATCGATTTAATTGCGCCAACAGAGGCCTATTCTGCGGCGCGATTCTGTCGTGAGGCGTTGCCGTTGATGGCAGATATTGTGGCGCGAGGCAGCGTGCCGTTGCTGGTCGGCGGCACCATGCTGTATGCAAAAGCGTTGACCGAAGGATTGAGCGATATGCCTGAATCTGATCCACACCTCCGGCGTGAATTGGATGAGCGCGCGGCACTGATCGGCTGGCCGGCCATGCACGCGGAATTAGCAAAAGTGGATGCCATTACCGCTGCAAGATTGAAGCCCAATGATTCACAACGTATTCAGCGGGCGCTGGAAATATTTCAGCAAACCGGGCTGCCGATTTCGTTCCTTCAGCAGCGTGCCAAGAGCCAGTACTCGCTACCTTATGACACGCTGATCATCGGTTTGATGCCTGCGGATCGCGCCGTCCTGCACCACCGAATTGCGGTTCGATTTGATGCGATGTTGGCGGCAGGATTGATTGATGAAGTGCGCCGACTGCGCGGGGAATATTCGCTTGACGCTGATATGCCTTCAATGCGTGCCGTCGGCTACCGGCAAGTGTGGGAATTCCTCGAGCACGATGATTCGAGCGAGGCGGCGCAAGAGAAAATGCGACAGAAAGGCATTGCTGCGACGCGTCAGCTTGCCAAGCGCCAAATGACGTGGCTGCGGTCGATGCCTATGGTGGAGATGGTGGATTGTCTGCGTGTGGATTTGAACGCGCTAGTAAGCGCGCGGGTGGAGAATTTTTTGCAGACTGCCAAATGAAGCATGGACACCGAGCGCTGGCATGTCTTTGAAGTAGTGCGCATAAAGCCATCAAGCCGCGCCATAACCACGAATGCTAAGATTCGCAAACAATTTCGAACGTGCATCGCGTTCACAAAACAGGGAGAGAATGTGTTGGCTATCCGTCTCGTTTGCGTGATTGTTTGCGCTATTTTTGTTGCGCTGCTTTCACCCGTCGCGTCGGCTGAGGACCTTGCGCAAGCGGTTCATCTGATCACACTGGCAGGCATCCCGCTCGATTTCATCTTCTTCGCGCTTACTCTGCTGGGCGTGGCGCTTTTCCATCATCACACGTTGAAGGTCGCGCTAAGCGGTCTCGGCGTGATCACGCTGTACAAGGTTTTCATCACTGGCTTTAAAACCGGGCCGCATCTTCAAGGGTTGATTGCCCACCTCGGTCATGAGTGGGTCACACTGGCTAATCTGTTCGGCTTGCTGATGGGGTTTGCGCTGCTTTCCAAACATTTCGAGGATAGCCGCATACCGGATGTGTTGCCGCGTGTGTTGCCAGATGACTGGAAGGGCGGATTTGTACTGTTGGTGATGGTGTTTGTCATCTCCTCGTTTCTGGATAATATTGCCGCCGCACTTATCGGCGGTACCGTGGCGCATTCGGTATTTCGCGGTAAGGTCCACATCGGCTATCTCGCGGCCATTGTGGCGGCATCGAACGCCGGGGGCTCAGGTAGCGTTGTTGGCGACACGACCACGACCATGATGTGGATTGACGGGGTGAGACCGGGTGACGTGTTGCGCGCATATGTAGCGGCGGCGGTTGCGCTAATCGTTTGCGGTATCCCGGCGGCACTTCAACAGCAAAAATTCTCACCGATAATTCGGGCGGGCAAGCGCCATGTAGTCATCGATATTCCGCGTGTCGCTATCGTGGCGTTCATTCTGGTTTCTGCGGTGGTGGTCAATATCGTCGTCAATACTCAATACGCCGCCTACTCTGATCAATTCCCGTTTTTGGGCGCGACCGTATGGCTTTCGATATTGTGTTGCACGCCGATTCGCCAACCGACTTGGGCGCTGCTGCCGGGCACCTTTAAAGGCACCCTGTTTTTACTTTCGCTGGTGCTGGCGGCGTCGATGATGCCCGTGGAGCAATTACCCGCCGCATCGACCAACTCGGTATTGGGACTGGGATTTGTTTCGGCGTTATTCGACAATATTCCGTTGACGGCGCTGGCCTTAAAGCAGGGCGGTTATGACTGGGGATTTTTAGCTTACGCGGTCGGCTTTGGCGGTTCGATGTTGTGGTTTGGGTCAAGCGCGGGCGTGGCACTGTCGAATAATTTCCCTGAATCAAAATCAGCGTGGCTGTGGCTCAAACATGGATGGCATGTGGCGCTGGCGTATGTGGTGGGCTTCGCGGTCATGTCGGCGGTGATTACTTGGC
>JBBRFJ010000009.1:0-40348 GCA_038224475.1 Burkholderiales bacterium | reverse complement strand
CATGGTGGTCGATGCGCTCGACCTTTGCTACACCAAAGCGCATGTAGATGCGTTCGTGATCATCAGCGGTGATTCCGACTTTTCGCCGCTGGTCAGCAAGCTGCGAGAAAATAATAAGACCGTCATTGGTGTCGGTGTCCGCGCCGCCACCTCTGATCTGCTTAAAAATAACTGTGATGAATTTATTTTCTACGACGATCTTGTCAAAGCCGACGAGGCCCGCAAGAAAGCGAATGCAAAGAAAGCAGCCGAGGCGAGTGCGGCGGAGCTAGCGGTGAAAAAATCAGCGGAGTCTGCTGCGCAACCAAAAGTTCAGTCCGCAAAAGCACAACATCAAAGAACGACGAAGCGAGACGTCGCCAAACTGCCGACAGATACGGCACCCGCTATCGATAAGAGTGAAGAGACCAAGCGCACCGAGGCAATAGATTTGGTGGTTGAGACGGTTCAAGCATTGATGAGCGAAAAAGATCGCGATGACGTTCATGCATCTCAAGTAAAAAACGCGCTGAAAAGACTGCGGCCCGACTTTGTAGAATCCGCATTTGGCTTCAAGGGCGGCTTCAATAAAATTCTGGAAGAGGCAGAAAAACGTGGCCTGCTAGAAATCCATCGCGCCGGCAATGTTGTCGCCGTTTGCTTGCCCGCCAGCTAAGCGTAACCGCCTTTAAATTTAACGCGCATTAATATGGATAAATCAATTCAACTGATTCAACCTGAATCTCTCGCCAAGCCGGGCGGCCATTACAGTCATGCGGTCACGGCAAATGGCTTTGTTTTCATATCCGGCCAGTTGCCCATCACGGTCGAAGGCGTCAAGTTATGTGATGCACCTTTCGATAGCCAAGCCGCGCAGTGTTTGGCAAATGTCAAAGCCGCACTTGTCGCGGCAGGTAGCGGCATCGACAAACTGGTGCAAGTGCGTGTGTATCTGGATTCAATTGATCACTGGCCGGCGTTCAATATTATTTACGCCGCATGGGCACAAAATGCACGCCCTGCCCGCGCAATCGTTCCTACGCCTGCTCTTCATTTTGGTTTGAAAATCGAAATCGAAGCGGTTGCAGTTCTCTGATTTTTCGCCAGCGCGCTAAAAGCTTTGGCTATGCCGAAGGTTTGGCAACAGGCTTAGCGGCCGGTTTAGAGATGGGGGCGGGTGCAGGGCTGGGCACAGGATCCTGTTTAGGATTGGGCTTCGCGTTAGTCTTAACGTCGGCCTTAAGATCCGGCACCATACTGACCGGCTCGGAACGTAGAAAAAAATACGCCACCGCAACGATACATAACAGCGCGAGCGACGACAGCAGCGCTCGCTGTCCCCATCGAGCTCGCGCGACTAGATCAATCGACGACAGGCCGTCGCTGGCATTCGGAGGCTCCAGAAAAGGCTGTCGCTCAATGCCGATGTCAAGCTCGATTTCGGACTTGGGCGGAAACGGAATAGTGTCCGGATAAGACTCATCTTCATGCAGTGCAGACTCCACAACTTTCCTCGTCGTCTGCTGGTTCGGTTGCGTCGGCAATCTGCCTTTTTCTGCGTCTGCAGCTTGGCTCCGAGATGCTGGCCGTACTATTTCGTTTGCTCTGCTTGCTTGCGCGGCTAGGCCAGAAGAATTCCCAGCATTGGCATCATGCTCTGTTGCAAGGATCACACTGGAATCTTGAGGTGCTACCTTGCCAACAATGTTAGCGTCAAGTTCGAGGCCGCATTTATAGCATTGCACGGCCGCGACCTCGTTGACTGCCGCGCAGTTTGGACACGGGGCAAGATGAAAGGGCGAACCACAGGCCTTACAAAACAGTGAGCCCAGTGGGCTCGTTTGATCACAAAAATTACAATGCATTGATGTCATTACGCTTATTTTTTGGGCACGCTTCCATCAAAGATTAGCACGGGGCACGCGAACATTGGCGCTCAATAAGAGACGACGCGTGTCGCGCGCGCCACCAATTCGCGGCTAGCGCACTAACCCCATTCGTTTGGCGGCTTCGGTATACACCTTGGTGCGTTCTGCCATAAATGCGGGTACCTTTTCTACCGGGATATCCACCAGCTCGAAGCCACCATCTGCCATCCGTTTTTGAAAGTCGGGATCTTTATTAATTTCTGCAAAAATATCAGAAATCTTTTTTCGCAGTTCAGGCGGCGTTGATTTCGGCACCGCAATACCGCGATAGGCACCGTCCACCCAATCAATGCCCAATTCCCGGAAGGTTGGCACATCCGGAAATTGTGGATGCCGTTTTTCTGTCGCCACGGCGAGCATGCGCGTGCGACCTTTCTGCGCAATCGCCAAGGTTACGTACGACATCGCCATACTCACATGCCCACCTAACAGCGACGCCACCAAATCGCCGGTTCCTTTAAAAGGAACATAGGTTGTTTTGACGCCCGCCACACCGTTAAAGCGCTCGGTGGCCATGTGGTTCGCAGAGTTCGTGCCGGAACCGGCAATCGTGATGTCGTCAGGTTTTTCTTTGGCGGCTTTGACCAAATCCTGATATGTCTTGTAGGGGCTTTCGCTGCGCACAATGATCGCATCAGGCGTGTAGTGGTAGAAATACACATTGGTCAGATCTTCGGTCTTGTATTGCACCTGACCCTCAAGCGGCTGCAAAACAATGTGCGGAAGATTGGTGCTCATGAGCGTGTAACCGTCGCCCGGGAAACTGTTGGTCTGGGCCCATGCCAAAGCGCCACCGGCACCGGGCTTGGACTCAATAATTAGTTCCTGATTATATTTTTTGCGAAATACCTGTTGCTGAAATCGCGCGCCGATGTCGGACTCACCACCGGGCGCAAACGGCACGATATATTTAACTGGCTTGTCGGGATACGCCGCAATCGATGGTTGAGCCACCACCGGTTGCAAGACCATAACCGTCGCGGCCCCCATCAATGCCAGCGTCCCCACCAGTCCAAACATTGTACGTCGCACAGTATTTTTCATTTCCGCTCCAGTTGATATTTTTACGTGGGCATATCGCTTGTGTTGTGTGGGGCGATACGCAAAATATAACGCTTTACCAAAAATAGCTCATCACACTATAGCTTCAGCAATTGCCTTACCCACGTCGCTGGTGCTCGCCGCACCTCCCATGTCAGGTGTCCGCGGCCCATCTGCTAATACGGTCTCAATCGCGCGCACAATCGCGTCTGCCGCACTTTTGTGGCCCAAATGTTCAAGCATCATCGCACCACTCCATATCTGGCCAATAGGATTAGCGATATTTTTGCCATAAATATCAGGCGCGCTGCCGTGAACGGGCTCGAAACAACTTGGAAATTCGCGTTCTGGATTCAGATTGGCCGAGGGCGCAATACCAATGGTGCCGGTACACGCCGGGCCAAGGTCAGACAAAATATCGCCGAACAAATTCGAGCCTACGACCACATCAAACCAATCGGGGTGCTGGACAAAATGGGCACACAGAATATCGATGTGATATTGCGATGTTTTCACGTCCGGATATTTCGCTTTCATTTCTGCGAAGCGTTCATCCCAATACGGCATGGTGATGGCAATGCCGTTTGATTTGGTGGCGGAGGTGACATGTTTTTTACCGCGAGTCATCGCCAGCTCGAAGGCATATTTCAGAATACGATCCACGCCGCGCCGCGTAAAAATAGTTTGCTGCATGACCATTTCGTGCTCCGTGCCGCTATACATCCGCCCACCGATACTTGAATATTCGCCCTCATTATTTTCGCGTACCACCCAGAAATCGATATCGCCCGGCTTTCGATTGGCGAGCGGTGAAGGCACGCCCGGCATCAAACGCACAGGGCGTACATTGGCGTAAAGCTGAAATTCGCGACGAATCGGAATGAGCAATCCCCACAACGAAATATGATCGGGCACCGTCGGGAAACCCACCGCGCCAAGGTAGATGGCATCGTGATGGCGGATTTCCGCAAGCCCGTCCTTCGGCATCATTACGCCATGTTGCAGGTAGTAATCACAGCTCCATGGCTTTTCATCGAACTCGAAACCAAAGCCAAACTTACTACCCGCCGCCTGCAAGACGCGCAATCCTTCCGGCACCACTTCTTTGCCAATACCGTCACCGGCGATAACCGCTATTTTGTGCGTTTTCAACATCACTCCCCGTCTTAATTGAGCGTTAATTGAGCCTTAACGATTTCGATTTTCAACCATCATGCACGAAAAAATAAACCTCGCCTGACTTTCGAAGATTGGACCTCAATTTGAACGCAAGAAACGGAGTGCCCTTGATATTCTTTGCACATAAATTAAGCGTTTTACCAACAGAGACTGATCATGAAATATCGAATTGAAGGCATTGACGCCACCGCATTTAGCCACCATTTCAACCTCACTGATCACCAACTCACCGAGGCAAATGTGATCAGGTGTATTGCCGATGCTGAGCATGCATTTCCGTGTCGTGTATCTCTGCTCGATGCGGCTATCGGAGAGTCACTTTTGTTGATTAACTATCAACATCAACCGGCAAACAATGCCTATCAATCCAGGCATGCGATTTATGTCAATGAGAACGCGACCACGGCTGCCGTGTTTGAAAACGAAATCCCGGAGCAGATGAAACGCAGGCTACTTTCTATCCGCGCTTATGATCAGGCCGACATGATGCTCGACGCTGACGTTGTTGATGGGGTCAATGCCGAGTCCACAATTAAACAATTTTTATATTCAGCGCAAGCGGCGTATTTGCACATTCATTATGCGAAACGCGGATGTTTCGCGGCGCGCGTGGACAGAAATTTATAGTCACTTCTTTTCCGTCAATGGCTTTAATCCCGACAGGCTCATGCCCTCGCACGGATCTGGACGGGCCGTGCGCGCGGTAAACCACACATAATCAAATGGCGCTGCCTCGTTAACGATGCTATCGATGTACTCACTCACGGATGTTTGTGCCGCGACGACCTCCATAAAAGCAACCACCGAAATTTCAGCGCTCGGTGCAGCCGTTTGCAGATAGAGGGGCACGGCGCGGTCTCGTCTGACGTGTCCGCGCCCTGCGATCAGCACCGCACCCGATGGATTAGCCGCCAACATCGCATCGGCCATGATCGCATCGCGTGCGCGCTGCACATTGCCCATTCCTGACGCCATTGATTCGGGCAGCTGCCCACAATGTCCTTCAAGCAATTCCGCTTGCAACGCCTTATTCCGCGCGGGATTCCAAGTATTCGTAAAGAAACCATTTGTAAATTTGACAGGAGACGCTTTCAATCCCTCTGAAAATATCTGCCGCCCATCTGCACGCGACAAATTCGCGGCGCGTATAGAAATCTTTTGCATAATCGCAAAATCTACAATCGGCCTGTATTGATCCCAGCTCCAACCTTTGCGATTGAGCTTGCCGGCGTCGGCAACGGTATCTGCCGTTGGATTCGGCAACATCATTGCCGCATCAATCGCCGCTTGATTCTCGATATCAAATTGTTCCATCGCCACGGCACGCGGAGCAGCGCCCGCTTGGCTCATGCCTTTCAAAATCGCCAACTGCAGGCGATGGTGATCCGGATTGTCATGCGTCTCACCCAGCAAAATAAATCGCTTGCGGGCCAATGCAGCAAGTAGATCGGTTTCGGAAATCCAGCGTTGCTCTTTCACCGCCCAAATTCTACCGACCAGCACATGGCCAGTATCAAGCGTTGATAACCATCCAGACGTCATAGCAGGTGCTGAAGAAGAAACCGAGACAGGAGCAGCGGCAGATGGACTAGATGTGGCGCATCCCGTCAACAAAAAGGGCGTGACAACGCTCGCGAGCAACGCCAACACAAACCTTTGCGAAGGACATGGTTTAGAAATCATTTTGTGAGCTCAGTTTTCGTGAATATCGGCTAGTTTAGCCATACCGTGCCCGGACGCGGATTAAAAACGGAAAGTTTCCCCGTGCCTCTGAACGCGATTCGCTTTGATCGGCAGTTGTTGAGGCACTACGCGGTCAAAATCAGCTTGCCTTGCTTGGTCAACCGCAAATGGTAATCGCGCCCCGCGTGCTTGATGACCAGTTCACGCGAACCGGCAAGCAAGGTTTCGATGGACACCTCGCGCGTCGATGCAGAATTATCGCCAGTTGGTCTGACTTCAATTTGGGCGGGTGAAAATAGTTCGGGTGGAAGTGCATTCATGCGAATAAGAATAGTTCGCATTTGTAGAGTTGTCAATTGTTTATTTCAAAGCAGATTTTGAGAATGTGAAGTCGAAGCGCGGGGTGGAAAGCGCGCGGAGACAAAGGTCCGTTTTTAAGCAGCTGGCCTCGCTGCGACAAACCGCCAACACCACCTATAGCACTGTTGGCGCTCGCCCCAACAACGCCGGCAGCCGATTCGGTGAAGGCATATTGTCACGTTGCAGCAAGATCCAATGACCGTAAGAAAAAGGTGAGAAATGCAACCCGTCGCAAACATGAGCGCCGATTCGCGTCATCCAGTTCGGTAACGGAATCTGCAGCGCATTTGAGTCGCGGTAACGCGAACGAAGCTCACGCAAATATTCGGCATACCCATAGCATCGCGTTCCACCCAATTCAACCTCACGATAATTTTCCAAGGATGGATTGAGCGCAAGCACGGCGATAGCCTCACCCAAATCGGACGCCGTCATAGCCGCGATCTTGCCGCGTGCGCCGCGCGGAATGAACTGCACCGGCGACCGCGACAACCCGCGTAACCATGTCGCACCAAAACCACCCTCCCCGTCTAGCAACGACGGTCGCACAATACTGTAATCACAGCCCGATGCAGCGACCGCCTGCTCGCCCAATAACTTGCTCGATAGAAACCGGCTTTTCGCCCGCTGATGTAAGCCCAATGCGGACGTATGAATCAGACGTGATTTCGCATCGGCACAAGCCTTGGCAAGCGCAGCCGGCGCACGGTGGTGGACATCATCATAGGATTCATTTGGCCGCTGTCGCAAAATGCCGACGCAATTCACCACGACATCAACATCTTGAATCAACGCAGCCCACGCGTCGGTCGTCAGAAGCCGCTCAAAACGCACAGTCCGAAATTCTGCGGCGGGATGTGTGCTCAGATAGCGCGACGGGTCCCGGCTACCAATATGCACACCCACTGGCAAACGGTTCAGCGCCGCCACGACATGACGACCAATAAATCCGGTGCCGCCCAACACCAATACACGCAAAGCGCGTTGAGGATTAGTTTGAAGCGGGTTTGCAAAATCAGAGGCGTGATTCACGTTTTTTTTATTATTCAAATTATCAAGATCCGCGCTGGGCTATCTTTTTCAATCACAAGTGGCAGAGGGGGCGTTGATGCTTGTGTTTAATGAAGCGATTGAATGAAAAACGCAGAATCTGATCTATGTGTTTCTCACCCCATCATTTTATTGACAGTTATTTTTCTTCCCAGTCAATCGACAGCATAGAAATCAAAACGGTCAAAGTGATTTGCCGTTGTTGAGATGGCGTTTCCAGTGCCGTCCAGCGCCTCTACGCTATAAACATAATATTTTCCTGCCACGAGCAGGACGCCACTAGCAGTTAGATTGAATTCCACTCCTGCAATCTCTGGCTTATTTGAAAAATCAAACAAATGACGCTGGCTTATGTAATCTCGTGATTTATTCCATTCAGTCACTTGAAGTCTATATTTCGCTGCGCCTGAATATGGTTTCCAGCTAATAACTACTTGCGAAGAAACTTTAACCGCGCCATTAGGTCCCTGTTTGATGACCGGATCAACGTAGTCGAGATCTATTCCACGGCCATTTTCTGTTGCCGATACGTTAAATATTCCTGTTTGAAACTCACTCTGCGGGTTCTCAAGTTTTCCAGCAAGTTTCTTATCGGTGAGATAGCTATCCAGCTCATAGCCACTGACTTGATATTTTCCCGCCGGGAGGCTTATCGAATATTTGCCGATTGCGTTAGTTTCTGCCCATTGAGAGACGACGGCACCGTTTAGGACGAGGCGAATTTTTAGCCCGCTGACCGGTTTGCCGCTCGTGCTTATGTTTCCAACAATTTGCCCAGTCCCGGTATCGAGAACGTTCTTGCTTTCGACGTAGCGCCCCGATTGTCTTCCTGAGGAACCCAGGAACTTGGTTTTATCTTCCTCCCCAATAGGAGGAGGCACGGATACCCGCGTTGTTGAATGAAACAAATCGACTGACTCTCCAGGCTTGTTCGGGAAAATGAAAGCAAGGTAGCAAACGACCGCAACAACAAAAATGATGATGCCGACAAATGCCGATCCAATCATTAGGAAAATTGTTTTGATTGTTTTTCGTTCCATTACGTCAAGAACCTCAGGGTTGTTCGATCAATTCAAGAAAAGCCGAGGCCTGGCCCCGTCTTCTTCCGCGCTTTCATTCTCTACCTTGACGGCATACAAGCAACGCCAGAGTCACCAATCTCTTCTGCAAAAACCCATCCAAACGTCATCCCTCAGCCACTCGCGCCAAACTACCCAACCCCCTAGCGTTTTTATAATCGCCAATAGCAAACCAGCGTAGTTTATGCGCCAACCACATTCGCTATTTTTGCCTTCACCGCCGCCACATCAATATCCATGACTTCAAACCGTTGTGGCAGTGATTCGATACCTTCAAACCCTGCCGGGCGCGCGGGTTTATGACCGAGCGCTTCGACGATGCTGGCTTCAAATTTCGCCGGTAATGCGGTTTCTAAACATATCATCGGCACACCGGCTTCGCGATGCTGCTCCGCGACCCGAAGCCCATCCGCGGTGTGGGTATCAATCTCGATTTTGTACCGTTCCCAAACGTGACGAATGGTGCGCATACGGTCGGCATGGGTGCTGGCGCCGGAGATAAAACCAAACGCCTGAAGACGCTTCCAATAAGGGCAGTGGCTGATATCAAAGCCCCCTTCCTGATCCACTTTGCGCATTAGCTCGCGAACGACTGCGGGATCGCGCCACACGAGGTCCAGCAGGAAACGTTCAAAATTTGAGGCCTTGGAAATGTCCATCGAGGGGCTCGATGTCTGGCGGGTCTCGGCAGTTTTACGGGGGCGATAGTGGCCGGTTTTAAAAAACTCATCCAGTACATCGTTTTCATTGGTGGCCACAATCAAGCGCTTGATCGGCAGCCCCATCATGCGGGCAATATGGCCGGCGAGCACGTTACCAAAATTACCCGACGGCACCGAGAACGAAACTTTCTCATCGTTCGATTTTGTGACCGCAAAATAACCTTTGAAGTAGTAAACCACCTGCGCGACAATGCGGCCCCAGTTGATTGAATTGACCGCGCCGATTTTATATTTCGCTTTGAATTCCAGATCGTTCGATACCGCTTTCACCATGTCCTGACAATCGTCAAATACACCGCGTACCGAAATATTGAAAATGTTTTTATCCTGCAATGAAAACATTTGCGCGCATTGAAACGGCGACATTTTTTCGTGCGGCGATAACATAAACACCCGCACACCTTTTTTTCCTTTCATCGCGTATTCAGCGGCAGAACCGGTGTCGCCGGATGTCGCGCCGAGAATATTCATTTCTGCATGGCGCTTGGCTAAGACGTATTCAAACAAATGCCCTAAAAATTGCATCGCGATATCTTTGAATGCAAGCGTGGGGCCGTTGGAGCATTTGAGCAAATGTAGTTCAGGCTCGAGGGTTTGAACCGGCGTAATCTCATCGGTGCCGAACACCGCCTTTGTGTAGGTTTTGTTGATGATTTTGCGCAAATCCTCAATGGGAATATCGTCCGCAAAGCGGTGAATAATTTCAAACGCCAGATCAGGATATGAAAGGGGGCGGAGCTTGGCCATTTCATCTTCTGTTAATACCGGATACGTTTGCGGCAGATACAAGCCGCCATCGGGCGCTAATCCCTCCAACAAAATATCGCAAAACGATTTCGGATGTTCCGCTGCACTGGCGGACGCACCGCGTGTGGACGAATATTTCATGAGCAATATTTCATTTTCAAACTCGGTTTTTTATTTGAGGCTTTTAATTCAGCTCTTCCAATCGAATCCGCACCACCTTGGCGGAACTCGACGCCAAGGCTTCGATTTTTGCAATCGCCACATTGGCATTTTCCTCAATACAACGATGCGTGAGGATAATCACATCCACGATATCTTCGCCCTCTTCTGCTTCTTTTTGCAGCATCGCATCAATCGAAATATGACTATCGGCCAAGATGCGGGTTACGTCCGCCATCACACCCGGCCTGTCAAAAACGGATAGCCGTAAATAGTAAGCGGTCTCAACTTTGCTGATCGGCAAAATCGGCGTATCGCGCAGCTGATCGGGCTGGAACGCGAGATGCGGAACCCGATGCTCCGGATCGGATGTGAGCATGCGCGTGACATCCACCAAATCGGCAATCACCGCGCTAGCCGTGGCTTCCGCCCCCGCGCCACGTCCGTAATAAAGCGTCGCACCGACCGCATCGCCTTTTACCAAAATCGCGTTCATCACCCCTTCCACATTTGCGATCAAACGCTTTTCAGGAATCAAGGTGGGATGGACGCGCAGCTCAATTCCGGCAGAAGTCCAGCGCGTAATCCCCAGCAATTTAATCCGATAGCCTAGCTGCTCGGCGTACTTAATATCTTTATCGGTGAGCTTCGAAATGCCCTCGGTGTAGGCTTTGTCAAATTGCACCGGAATCCCGAATGCAATCGCCGATAGGATCGTCAACTTATGTGCGGCGTCAATACCTTCAATGTCAAAGGTCGGATCTGCTTCGGCATAACCTTTGGCCTGCGCTTCTTTCAACACCGAATCAAAGGTGGCACCTCGCGAGCGCATCTCGCTCAAAATAAAATTTGAGGTGCCGTTAATAATGCCCGCAATCCATTCAATCCGATTCGCGGTAAGTCCTTCGCGTAGTGCCTTGATAATCGGCACACCACCGGCTACCGCCGCTTCAAACGCGACCATTACCTTATGTTTTTGTGCGGCGGCAAAAATCTCGGTACCGTGGATCGCAAGCAGCGCTTTATTCGCGGTCACCACATGTTTGCCGCTCTGGATTGCTTTTAACACCAAATCTTTGGTGAGCGTGTCGCCGCCGACTAATTCGCAAACAATTTCGATGTCGGGATGCGTGACGAGTTTTTCAGCATCTGCGATCAGCTCGATCCCGTCGAGCGAAAATGCTCGCGGTTTGCTGAGGTCACGTGCGGTCGCGTGGGTAATGCGAATTTCGCGGCCGGCACGGCGGGCGATTTCTTCGCGATTGCGCCGCAGCACTTCAATGGTTCCACCCCCCACCACACCCAGCCCCAGTAAGCCAACCTGGATCGGCTTCATTTCAACAACCCATCTTTGCGAAACATGTCTTTAATCCCGCGCACCGCCTGCCGCATCCGCTCGGTGTTTTCAACAAACGCGAAGCGCACGTGGTCGTCTCCATACTCACCGAAACCAACGCCGGGCGAGACCGAAATTTTAGCGTCCGCCAACAATTTTTTCGCAAATTCGAGCGAACCCATCTTGGCGTAGAACTCGGGGATTTTCGCCCAGATATACATCGATGCTTTGGGCTTTTCGGTAACCCATCCGGCTTCCGCCAAGCCTTTGTGTAACACATCGCGGCGCAGCTGATATTCGGCCACGATCTCGGCCACGCATTCCTGCGGGCCATCAAGCGCGGCGATGGCGGCGACTTGAATCGGCGTGAAGGTGCCGTAGTCGTGATAACCCTTCATCCGTGCCAGTGCCGCGACCAGCGCTTTATTGCCGACCATAAAACCAATTCGCCAGCCCGCCATGTTGTACGATTTGGACATCGTAAAAAATTCCACGGCAACATCTCGCGCACCGGGTACCTGCATGATCGATGGCGCTTTCCAGCCATCGTAAACAATATCGGCATACGCCAGATCGTGAACCACCAGCACGTTATTCGCTTTGGCGAGCGCAATAATGCGCTCAAAAAATTCCAGCTCCACGCATTTTGCGGTGGGGTTGGACGGGAAACCCAAAATCAACATTTTCGGTTTCGGATAACTTTCCTTGATCGCTTTTTCAGCTTCGGCAAAAAAATCCACGCCGTCTGTCATCTGCACATGTTTGATTTGCGCACCGGCGATCACGGCACCGTAAATATGGATCGGGTAGCTCGGGTTCGGCACCAGCACCATGTCGCCTTGATCGAGCGTGGCGAGCATCAGATGCGCCAAGCCTTCTTTGGAGCCAATGGTTACAATCGCTTCGGTATCAGGATCGAATTCAACGTCATAACGGCGTTTGTACCAATCGCAAATCGCTTTGCGCAGGCGCGGAATACCTTTGGAAACGGAGTAGCCGTGGGTGCTTGGGCGTTTTGAGGCTTCGACTAATTTATCGACAATATGCGGCGGCGTAGGACCATCCGGATTGCCCATGGATAAATCGATGATGTCTTCACCGCGGTGACGCGCGGCCATTTTGAGCTCAGACGTGATGTTGAACACGTAAGGCGGCAGGCGTTTGATGCGGTTGAATTCATGCGTCATGTGGCTAAGACCAGAGAGGAGTTCGTTTTATAATGAGGTTGTTTTACGTAGTACACGATCGATTTTAGCTGACGCGCAAAGCGAGTGCCAAAATCAGACCGCTACACTCCAACATTTGATGACTCAATATGAAATTACATCTCAACGATACCGTCGGCTTAAACGTGATTACCGGTCATGGCGACGGCAGCGTATCGGTCAATAACCAGCCAATCAGTAACGCGCTGATTGTGATGCCGGATAAGATTATCGATCCGTGGCAGATTGCCGATTTGTCCGCCTTGTTACTGATCGATTTTGGGGTCTTGCTTGACTTAAAACCAGAGCTGGTGATTTTCGGTTCAGGCAAATCATTCCGCTTCCCAGATTCACGCATCATGGCCGCGTTTGCACAGGCGCGCATCGGTTTTGAAATCATGGACACTGCTGCTGCATGTCGAACTTACAACGTGTTGGCGGGAGAGAGCCGGAATGTGGCGGGGGCGCTGTTGGTTTAGTTCCTTATAAGCCCTAGTAAGTTTAGGGGCTATAGGAGCCGACAGGTTTTAAGTCTTGCCAGACGAGATAAAAAATATAACCCCTAGGCTCGGCGGGCTTTGGCAGACATTTAAGCTTCATGTGGCCCGCCGAATATAGTGTTTATGAAAAATTCTCATCGGTCAACTCTGTTTTAATGCGTTCACCGAATAGTCCACGAACACGCGTGTTTTGAGGGGACGTGTTTCCGGCTGGGATAGCATGCTTAGACGCTTGGCGGTGACAATGCGTAATCGGGCATCACGCCATCGTCAGTGGGTTTAACTATATTTGGTGCAGCGCAGCAACTGACGTGGGTCCAATCGCGTCACGAGATGATGAAAAAGAAAATGGCCGCCATAGTCCGATCCTCATCAAAAACATCGCTGCGTAATGAAAACAAAGCCGACATTAACGTAATCGCAATTGCGCTACGCCATAACGCGCTCGACGATATTCAGCCCGGCAACGAAGGGGCGGGAACGGCGACCGAGATTGGCGCTCGCATTGCCGTGCTGGTGGCACGTGGTGCATGCGCCGAAGGAAGAATTGACGCGATTAACGACGGCACATTCGTAGACAATGCCGCGCTCAATCTGGCCCTGCATGCGCCCGGCGGCCGCATCGTGACTTGTTGAATGAAAGGCTAGGCAACGACTTGCGCTGAAACTGAGCGGGCCTTCGTGGATGCAATGGTGAAGTTTGCGAAGAAAAATATTGAGGTGAAAATTTTGTCGCTAAGAGATTTGGGAAGTGGCGTGGTGGATATTCCACGCATGGCAGAGGTAATCAGCGAAGCCCTTTCTGTACGCCGTTATCAACCGGTCGTAGGCCAGCTGCTCTCGCCAGCCGAGCTCGGTCAAGCGATGGCGGTACTCAATCGGGGCCATTCCGTCGGCAGCCTCATTTTGAAGCCGGACGGCGCATCGCCGTAGACAGCTTGCCTGCTTGTGTCTGCTTGGGTCTGCTTGGGCCTGCTCGCGCCTGACCGACATTGGTCGCGGCGGGGCGCTGTCACAACACCACCGTCACATTAAGCATTTCTAATTATTGTTTTGAATTGTATTTTTTGATTTTTCAGGGGACATCATGAACAAAATATTGAATTCCAAAGCGGCACACCAGACCCGCGGCATTGCAGCAATGACGGTACTACCCGTGTTGCTCATTGCGTTGTCCACACTCACCGCGTGCAGCAAAGGTGATGGTGGCAGTGGCGCGGGCGGCGGTGCGCCACCTGCCCCACCGGTCAGCGTAGCCACCGTCATTCAGAAAGAGGTCAGTGATGCCGATGAGTTTTCTGGGCGCTTTGAGGCGACTGATTTTGTCGAAGTCCGTCCCCGCGTCACCGGTTATTTAACGCAGGTACATTTTCAGCCGGGCAGTTTGGTCAAAAAGGGCGACCTGCTTTTTACGATTGATCCGCGCCCCTTTGAAGCCGACGCCGCTAAAGCAAGCGCCGATCTGCAGCGCGCCGAAACGTCGCGCGATCTGGCCCGCGCTGAAGTTTCACGCGCAGAAAAATTACTCGCTGCAACCGCAATTTCTCAGCAGGAATTTGACCAGCGCACCGCCACGCTGAAAGACCAGGAATCGGCTGGCAAGTCCGCGCAGGCCGCACTCACTATTGCTAGGCTGAACAGCGAATACGCGGCGATTCGCGCGCCGATTAGCGGTCGTATTTCACGCGCTGAAGTGACCATCGGCAATCTGGTCACACCGGGCACCACGCTGCTCACCACCATTGCGTCCCAGGATCCGATCCACGTCTATTTCGATATCGACGAGCAACAGCTTTTGAAATATGAGTCACTGCGCAAAACCAGCAACGACGCGAGCACCACCAAAAACGCAATCTATCTTGGCCTCACCAACGAAGCTGATTTCCCGCACAAGGGTCGGGTCGATTTTATTGATAACCGGCTGGATGCACGCACGGGAACGATTCGCGGCCGCGCGGTTTTTGACAATAAGGATCGGTTGTTCACGCCGGGCATCTTCGCCAAGTTAAAGCTATCGGGCACCGGTAGCTATAACGCGATATTGGTCACAGATCGCGCGATTGGCACGGATCAAAACAAGAAATTCGTATTGGTCGTGGACAAAGACAATAAGGCCAACTATCGCCCTGTAAAACTCGGCCCGCTGGTGGATGGGTTGCGTGTCGTCAAGGAGGGCCTGCAACCGGGCGAAGCCATTATCGTCAATGGTCTGCAACGGGTTCGGCCGGGCATCCAAGTTCAGCCTGAGAAAACGACGATGTTACCAGCGCAAGCGGGCGGTGCAGATCCGAGTGCCGCGCCAGCGGCTAAGGCTGACGCCAAGACTCCCGCGACAAAAGCTGAAGGCACTGGCGCGAGCAAAGCGAACGCGACGGAAACAGCGCCCGCCACATCCACCGCCAAGTAAGCCGAACGGACACTTGATATGAATTTCTCTAAATTTTTTGTTGACCGACCGATTTTCGCGGCGGTTTTATCCATCCTGATTTTCATCGGCGGTTTGCTGGCCATTTTTCGCCTGCCGATTTCCGAATATCCAGAAGTGGTACCGCCATCGGTCGTGGTGCGCGCGGTCTATCCGGGCGCGAACCCGGCGGTCATCGCGGAAACCGTCGCCGCACCATTGGAAGAGCAAATCAACGGCGTTGAAAACATGCTTTATATGTCTTCGCAAGCCACGCCCGATGGCGGCCTAAGCCTGACCATCACCTTCAAGCTCGGCACCAATGTCGATACCGCGCAAGTGCAGATACAAAACCGGGTCGCGCAGGCGCTGCCCAGACTGCCTGAAGAAGTCCGGCGGGTGGGTGTGACGACACTGAAATCTTCGCCTGATCTCACCATGGTGGTGCATTTGCTTTCGCCCGATGGTCGCTACGATGACACGTATCTGCGCAACTATGCGGTGCTAAACGTCAAAGACACGCTGGCCCGGATTCAAGGTATTGGCCAAGTGTTGTTGTTCGGCTCGGGCGACTATGCGATGCGCGTCTGGCTCGATCCCGCGCGCGTGGCGGCGCGAAATTTGACTGCCACGGACGTCGTCAATGCGATCCGCGAACAAAATGTGCAAGTGGCGGCAGGCACGATTGGCGCCCCGCCGGCAAAGGGCGTTGATTTCCAGTTGACCGTGACTGCCGCAGGACGGATGGTCACCGAGGAGCAATTTGGCGACATTATTGTGCAGGTCGGTAATGATGGCGCGGTCACCAAACTAAAGGATATCGCACGACTTGAATTGGGGTCAGGCGACTACGCATTACGCAGCTTGCTGAACAACAAAGCCGCGGTGGCGATTCCGATTTTTCAGGCGCCTGGTTCAAACGCAATCCAGTTATCGACCGACGTACGCGCGGCCATGGCGACGCTAAAAAAGAATTTCCCCGAAGGCATGGAATATTCCATCGTCTATGACCCAACCACCTTTGTGCGCGATTCGATCAAGGAAGTTATCACCACCTTGCTTGAGGCGATCTTGCTGGTGGTACTGGTGGTAATTTTATTTTTGCAAACGTGGCGTGCGTCCATCATTCCGCTGATTGCCGTGCCGGTGTCGGTGGTCGGCACCTTCGGTTTGTTGTTGCTGCTTGGATTTTCGATCAATGCGCTATCGCTGTTCGGTTTGGTTCTCGCCATTGGTATCGTGGTGGACGACGCGATTGTGGTGGTAGAAAACGTCGAGCGCAATATCGAAGCCGGCCTCACGCCCAAGCAAGCCACTTATCAAGCGATGCGCGAAGTCAGCGGACCGATTATCGCCATCGCACTAGTGCTTACCGCTGTGTTCGTGCCCATTGCATTTATTTCGGGTTTGTCCGGGCAATTCTATAAACAATTTGCGATCACCATTGCAATTTCGACGGTGATTTCGGCCATCAACTCACTGACCCTTTCGCCTGCATTAGCGGCGGTACTTCTTAAAAGTCATGATCAGCCAAAAGATCGTTTTCAGCGCGTTCTGGATAGCGGGCTGGGCTGGATATTCCGTCCCTTCAACCGGTTTTTTAAGCGCGAATCATCGCGATATGGCCGTGGCGTTGCCGGAATCCTAAATCGGAAGACGGTGGCGATGGGCGTGTATCTCGTGTTGATTGTTGCGACCGTCGGCATCTTTAACGTGGTGCCCACCGGCTTCGTACCCGGACAGGACAAACAGTATTTGGTCGGCTTTGCACAATTGCCGGATGCAGCGAGTCTGGACCGTTCCGAAGATGTCATCCGCCGTATGACCGATATCGCGTTAAAGCATCCGGGTGTTGAGAATTCAATCGCTTTTCCCGGCTTATCAATCAATGGTTTTACTAATGCGCCCAACGCGGGCATCGTATTTATCGGGCTGAAGGATTTCAAAGATCGTAAAGGCAAAGGCTTGAGCGGAAACGAAATTGCCGGCGCATTAAACCAACAATTCGGCGCCGTGAAAGACGCCTACATCGCCGTGTTTCCGCCGCCGCCGGTGAACGGTTTAGGCACGATTGGCGGTTTCCGATTGATGCTCGAAGATCGCGGCGATCTGGGCTATGGGGAACTCTATAAAGCCACCCAAGAGGTAATGAACAAAGCGCGGCAGAACCCCGCGATTAATCCCTACAGCACGTTCTCGGGCTTTCAGATCAACGTGCCGCAGCTGTTCGCCGATGTGGATCGGGTGAAGGCAAAACGTCAAGGTGTTGCGGTCACCAGTATTTTTGAAACCATGCAAATCTACTTGGGCTCGCTGTATGTAAACGACTTCAACCGCTTCGGCCGAACCTACCAAGTGATCGCGCAAGCGGAGGCCAGCGCGCGATCCAAAGCCGAGGACATCGTCAAACTCAAAACCCGAAATGCACAAGGTCAGATGGTGCCGCTGGGAAGTGTGATGACGGTTAAAGACAGCTTCGGGCCGGATCGCGTGATTCGCTATAACGCTTATCCGTCCGCTGATATCAACAGCGGTCCCAATTTCGGCGTGACCACGGGGCAGGCGCAGGCTGAAATGGAAAAGATTTTGAAAGAAACGTTGCCGAACGGGATCAGTTATGAGTGGACTGATTTGACCTATCAGCAAATTCTTGCGGGTAATACGATGTTCTTGGTGTTTCCGCTTTGCGTGCTGCTGGTGTTTTTGGTGCTCGCGGCACTTTATGAAAGCTGGACCCTGCCGCTGGCCGTGGTGATGATTGTGCCGATGGGATTGCTGTCTGCGATTACCGGGGTGTTCCTGTTTTCGAAATTCGGCATGGGCGCTGACAACAATATCTTCACGCAAATCGGTTTGATCGTGCTGGTCGGGTTGGCGTGTAAAAACGCGATTTTGATTGTTGAATTCGCCCGCGAGTTGGAACATCAAGGCCGCGGCATAGTCGAGGCGGCGCGCGAGGCGGCAGCGTTACGGTTGCGGCCTATTTTGATGACCTCCATTGCTTTTGTGGCCGGTGTGGTGCCACTGGTATTTTCGTCCGGTGCCGGTTCGGAAATGCGTCAGGCGATGGGTATTGCGGTGTTCGCGGGCATGATTGGCCTGACGTTTCTGGGACTATTGTTAACGCCGGTGTTTTATGTGTTGTTGCGCAAACTCGCCACCCGTGGCGAGGCGTCCAAAAATAGTTCTGCCGGATTATCCGCGCCGAACATTTCACCGACTGCGCAAAATGATTAAGGAAAAATTTATGAAAACCAAACTCATGGCAGCGGCGGTTTCCACAATTGTCGCGATGTTGTCATCAGGGTGCGCAGTCGGTCCTGATTTCAAAACACCTGCGTTAAATACCAACGACAAATTTATCAATACCGCGGCGGTGTTTAACGCAGGCGAAGTGGACAAAGCGTTTTGGCGGCGCTTCAACGATCCTGTGTTGAATGAGCTCATTGATGACGCCGCAAAAGCGAATCACGACTTAAAAATTGCCATCGCCAATGTTGCCGAGGCCAAAGCGCTGAGCCGCGAGGCGCGTAGCCAGCTCTCGCCAACCATTTTGGCAAATGCCGGGTATCGTGATTCTCTCGAAAGCGCGAACGTCATCAAAGTACCGAACCTCACCCGCGCAGATCGAGAAACTCGTGCCTCAACGGTCAGTATTGATATGTCGTGGGAACTTGATTTCGCCGGTCGATTGCGACGTGGAATCGAAGCTGCCAATGCAGAAGCGGCCGCGGTCGACGCGCGTTTGGATGATGTACAAGTTAGTTTGGCCGCGGAAGTCGCACGCAATTATTTTGAGCTGCGCGAGCAACAACTCGAGCTTATGTTGGCCAAACAAAATGTGCTTAATTTTACCAACGCACTCAAAATCAATAACGCACGGTTCGATGCGGGCAGCACAAACGGCCTTGATCTGGCGCGCGCGAAATCGCTCCTCGAAACTGCCCGCGCGACCGTGCCGCAAGCTGAAACCAGCGTCATGAAAACGGTATATCGGCTCGGCGTGCTAACCGGTAAACCGCCCGGCGCGCTAAATAGTTTGCTGGACGCCAAACCTTCGCTTCCGCTGACCCGCGCCGACGTGGTGACCGCGATTGGCACCCCCGAACAGTTGCTAAAACGCCGCCCTGACGTTCGCGCGGCGGAACGTGAATTGGCAGCTGCGACCGCGCGCATCGGCATTGCCGTTGCTGATTTCTATCCGCGCATTTCGATCGCAGGTAATGTCGGCGTGAACGCACGTTCACCGCGCGATTGGGATCAAAGTAACAATCGATTCTGGGGAATCGGCCCGTCGATCACCTGGGCGTTTCTGGATTCCGGCGCGATCCGTTCACGCATCAACCAAGCCGAGTCGCGGGTCGATGCCGCCATGGCAAAGTTCGACAAAACGGTCCTGATCGCACTTGAGGAAACCGAGGGCGCATTGTTTGCGTACTCACAATCACTTACACGCGAGAAGGCGTTAAGCGAGTCTAATTCGTCTGCCGCACAAGCCGCTAAATTAGCGCAGTTGCGATTCGATGCGGGCGCGTCCGATTTCCTGGTCGTGCTGGACGCCGAGCGCACCAGAATTGCCGCCGAACGCGATTTAGCTCAAGGCACCGCCGCGACCGCAACTTCGCTGGTGGCAGTTTACAAAGCGCTGGCGGGCGGGTTTTAGAAGTTAATCGCCATCTGCTTTTGGGCAAAATCGCAATCATAGGAACGTAGTTACACGCAATACAAAAGACCAGCATCGGCGGGCATCATGGCGCTCTTTTACTCTAAGGTGCCCGCCAATGCTAGTGTTTACGTTTCAATACGCCTGCATCTTCATGGCCTCCGTCAGCGCCCTGCCCTCCGCTGCACTTGGCGGCCGCGTGTTCAAAATCGCGGAAAGTGTGGGCGCAATATCGACTACTTCAGCGGGCGCGGTATAGCGGCCGGGCTTGATCCACGCAGCACCTTGCAGCATCAGCGGCACGTTTGTGTCGTAGCTGTAAGGTGTGCCGTGTGAACAGGCAACGGGTGTCTTGGTGGTTTTGGATTGGAAATAATAAAACGGTTTCAGGATCGTCACCAAATCGATGGCAGCGTGACGATCCCATGATCGTGCAACGAGTTTGCCGATGCGCGTGTTCGGCATTGTTCCGGCTTCAAGCTGGGTGCGTGTGAAAACGTAATTCATGGCGGGCTGCGCCATCAATGCGCGTGATGCCGCTTGCTCGAGCGCGTCGCGTGAAACGCCCTTCGCCTCGACCGCGGCGTAGTCGAGCGTGAGGCCGCCGGTCATCGATTGCTTGACCAATTTAGGCACGCCGAATTTAATATCGAGCGCCTGATTGGCCGCATCGCGCAACTCTCCGGCATCCACGCGTCGCGCGTCAAACTGCCGCGCCTGGCTGTATTCGGGCACATTCATAAAGCCGTGATCGGCCGTCAATACGACCAACACGTTGTCCTTACCCACGCGCTGATCGATTGCTTGAAAAAGGTCGGCCAGCTGGCGATCAAGGCGCAGCAGATGGTCTTGGGATTGCATACTCTCGGGGCCGAAATTGTGGTTGATGTAATCATGGCTCGAAAAACTCACGCCCAAAATATCGGTCGCCCCGGCGGGATTACGGCCGAGATTCTCGTTCGCCACCAGCGCCTTGGCAAAATTGGCCGTCATTTCGTCGCCAAACGGGCCGTTTAACAACTGGCCATAGAAAACCTCATTCGGTGCATCCATCGCCGTACCGTATTGCATGCCGAAACGCGTCGGCATTTGTTTATAGCTCGTCGAATAGGCTTGGCCGTCGCTTACCGAGCGCTCGTACGCTTTCGGCTCCAAGAGCGGCTCCCAGACTTTTTTGAAATATTTGTCCTGCGGTTTGTTTTCAAAAAACGCCGTGACCCAATCAGGATGCTTTGCCATGTAATAACTGCTGCTGGAAAAAGTACCGGTTTTGCTCATATACATATAGGCCGTGCCGGTTTTGCCTGCCAGCAAAATTGCGCCCCGATCTTTGCCCGATACCGCGAATACTTTGGACCGGTTGTTCGTCGCGTATCTCAATTCATCGCCGACGGTGCTCACCCGTAGATTTCGCGGGCTGGTGCCGTCCTCGTCGGTGGTGGGCGAGCCATCGAGGTATTTGTGTTTTTCATCCTGTACGCAATACATCGATTTGCCATCGCGGTCCCGCCATTCGTTGGCGATAATCCCGTGCTGGTAGGGATAGGCACCCGTCAGCACGGCCGCATGACCAACCGCGGTCACGGTGAAGGCGTGGCCCTGATGCGCGTCGGTGAATCGTGCGCCTTGATCCATCAGACGGCGAAAGCCATTGGGTACGAACAAGTCATAATTTTTGAGCAGCTGCTCTTGCGGCAGGCCGTCAACCACCACCACCAGCACCAGCTTCGGCGGCGTAATGCCGCTGGCCGATTGAGTGGCTTTTGCTGACTTTGTGCCTGTGTTGACTGGCGTTGCAGCGATTGCTTGGCTGAATGAGGCAAATGCGCCGTACGCCCACAAGATGAGGAGTGCGCAGACATTGAATACGGGTAGCGAAATCCTTGAACGTGTTATGGAAAGTGAGCGGCGGATTGAGTGGGCTTGCATGGTGGTTCGCTTTTTATATAACAACATGTGGGTGAATTTGATATTCAGATATCGTGCGAACTTTATGCGATGGCCACCGAATTGGCAAACTTCGCGTATTGCACAACTCGCTTAGCAAGCCGCATTTTTGAATCCCTTGAACCTGCATTTGCACGTATCGCAACAACAGTTCATGCCGCGCATGCATAACTAAATCTGCCGAGCGGCTTTTCAATAACAGGACAGCATTGGCCGCCGCCATCGATAGCGGCTACGATGCTCAGATGAAATCAAAAGACGATAGCCTGCAAAACGATCAACCGGTGACCTTTCGAACTATTGGCATTTTGGGCGGGATGGGCCCCGCTGCAACGGTTGATCTGATGCAAAAAGTGATTGACGCGACACCTGCCACGCGCGATCAAGAGCATGTACCGATGATCGTTTGGAATATTCCACAGATTCCTAACCGCACTCTTTACCTCGCCGCGACTGCCGAAGGCAATCCGGATCTCTATCCATCGCCATGTCCCGCGATGTGCGCAGGTGCGAGGGCATTGGCTGATGCGGGGGCGGAAGCCATCGTAATTGCGTGCAATACGGCTCATCATTGGGCGGACGAGGTCGCAGCGGCAGCAAATATTCCACTTATTCACATCGCTGATGCGGCGCTGGCGCAACTGCAGCGCGCATACCTACACACCGCCGTATTGCTCGCCACCAACGGCACCCACCAGCTAGGCCTCTACCAAAAGCGTGCCGCAAAGTTTGGCATCACGCTAATTCAGCCCGACGATTTGAGTCAGGCGCGGATCATGGCCGTCATTGCTTTGGTCAAGGCAGGACGCATGGCGGAGGCGCGCGCGGAAATGATCTCAGCCTTGTATGGACTGACGGCGAACAGCGCGGAAATATTCTTGCTGGGCTGTACCGAATTGCCATTGGTGGTGCGGGGCACCCCGTTTGAGGCAAAATCTGTCGATGCGACGATGGCGCTCGCGGCTGAAATCGTTAGGTTTTCTACCGGACTGGTGCACGAACTGCCACCGCACAATATAAAAACCACACCAAACAAACGGGGCAGCGACATTGGAGATAAAGTGGCTTGAGGATTTTTTAAGTCTCGCCGAGACGGGCAGTTTTTCGCGGTCCGCCGAGCTGCGGCACGTTACGCAGCCTGCTTTCAGCCGCCGCATCAAGGCGCTGGAAAATTGGATCGGCGCCGAGTTGATTGACCGTTCGGCATATCCAACCAAATTAACCCCGGCGGGCGAAAGTCTCCGCGAACGAGCCGCCGCCATCGTTCAGGATGTTTTTGACGCACGCTCTACGCTGCGCGGTCAACGCCCTATTCCTGTGGACACGCTGTCATTTGCCGTGCCGCATGCGCTGTCACTTAATTTTTATCCGAAATGGCTCACCAAACTGGAGCGCACTTACTTCGACGGCGCACCATTGGCGACCAAACTGGTCGCGCTAAATGTTCATGACGCGGTAATGGCGTTGGTGGAGGGCAATTGTGATTTGCTAATGTGCTATCACCACCCCGAACAGCCAATTCAGCTGGATTCAAAGCGATACGCGATGTTGCGCCTTGGCTCGGAGCATTTTCGGCCCTACGCAAAGGCGCTGCGCGACGGCACACCGGCCTTCACGTTGCCGGGGAAAGCCGCCAATCCCGTGCCCCATCTCGCCTACTCGCCCAACGCATTTTTGGGCCGCATGGTGGAGATTATTCTGGAATCTGCGCGCCGCCCACATTTCTTGCAGCGACGTTATGAGACGGATATGGCCGAAGCGCTTAAGGTAATGGCGGTCGAAGGACACGGCGTGGCGTGGCTGCCCGATAGCGCGGTGACCCGAGAACTCAAGAGTCACCAGCTGGCACTTGCGGGTGATCCCGTGTGGTGCGGGGAAATGGAAATCAGGTTGTATCGTGAACGCCATTCGGTGAAGCCACTGTTAAATCAGTTGTGGATGTATTTGGAGGCGAGCCTGGGCGAATCAAAATTGAAAATTAAGCGACTCGCTGCAACCAAACGCACGAGCAGAAACACCGGCAGGAATATAGAAAGCGCGAGTGCAAACACAGCGATCCGCAACGGCTCAGCTAAACGGCCGATATAACTTGAACCCCTCAAGCTGCCGATGCTATCCGTAATCGGTATTAGACGAAGCCGGCTGAATTCGTTAACTTCTTTAGCTAAGGCGCTTATCCCAACTACGCCCGAACGCCTCCAAACGCGCCGCAGCCCTTAAACACGCTGATGTGCAAATCCGGCCATTCTCACGAGGAAAGCGGCCACTGATTGAAGTCGCTGGCATCGACTAGAGCGA
The DNA here is from genome assembly GCA_038224475.1 of Burkholderiales bacterium. Taxonomy (GTDB): domain Bacteria; phylum Pseudomonadota; class Gammaproteobacteria; order Burkholderiales; family Usitatibacteraceae; genus UKL13-2. Next base: position 16,068 of record JBBRFJ010000009.1, on the reverse strand, counting down.
TATAGCCCCCCGAGAGCCCCGCGAGCGCAGTTTGCTCGGCATAGACATTGCTTTTAGAAGTCAGTACACTGATTTTGAAGCCGCGGTAACAGCGGTTGATCAAAATTTAGCAGCAGTAGATGTGAAATCTGGAATGGGCTGCAGACTTAATAGCAGCATGATCACCTCGCCTGACAGCAACTTGCAACCCGACCCATTACAATTACGCGCACCCACTTTTTTTTATAACATGTACGAGGAGTAACACTTTATGTTGAAGATTTCTAAACTCGCGACGCTGCTCGCCGCTGTCGTTGCCACCACATCGCTGGTCGCACCAGCATTCGCGCAGGAACTTACCGGCACACTGAAGAAAATCAAAGATTCCGGCTCCATCACGATTTGTCATCGCGAAACATCGATCCCATTCTCATACCTTGATGACAAGCAACAACCCATCGGCTACTCCATGGATTTGTGCATGGCGATTGTCGAAGAAGTAAAAAAAGAACTGGCGATGCCCACGCTCGCGGTGAAATACAATCCCGTGACTTCACAAACACGCATTCCACTCATGTCCAATGGCACGATTGATATTGAGTGTGGTTCCACCACCAACAATCTAACGCGCCAAAAGCAGGTTGCGTTTGCGCCCGTCACCTTTGCGACGGGTACTAAATTGCTTGTCAAGAAATCATCCAAAATCAAGACCTACAAAGACTTGAAGAACAAAACCGTCGTTGTTACGCAGGGCACGACCAATGAGCGTGTGATCAAAGCGCTGTCGGATAAAGAAAATCTGAACATCAAATTCTTGAACGCCAAGGATCATGCTGAATCGTTCCTGACCGTCAAATCCGGTCGTGCGGCGGCCTTCTCGATGGACGATGTGTTGCTTTATGGCTTGGTAGCGAAAGACGACAAACCAAAAGACTTTGAGGTTGTCGGTGATTATCTGTCGTACGATCCGTACGGCATCATGTACCGCAAAAACGATGGTGATTTCGCGATTGTGGCGACCCGTGCACTGGCTAACCTGATGCGCTCAGGCGACATCAATAAAATCTACGACAAGTGGTTCATCGGTAAATTGCCGTCTGGCGAAACCATCGGTATGCCCATGAGCCCATTGCTCAAAACAGCATTTGTACTGCAAGCGTATCCAGAATAACTTGTAAGATGTACCCCGAGACGGGGAATCGAGAAATCGGTTCCCCGTTTTGTTTTGGGCAAACAAGATAATCCCTGGCAATTCGTTTCACCCGTTGAACCAACACTTTTTGTAGACATGCGCACGATCAACGATCGTAGCGCCTTTCCAAACACCATCATAAGCCGCCCTTCATTTGCATCGAGGTGAGGGATTTAGACGGCACTTTGGGAGCATAAAATGGATTGGAAGATTTTTTTAGAGCAGGCACCCTCGGGCGGCATGACCTATCTGGGTTGGCTCATGTCTGGGCTGATGTGGACGCTACTCGTATCAATTTCTGCATGGATTATCGCGTTCTCGCTCGGCTCGGTGCTGGGCGTTTTACGCACCGCCCCGGTAAAGTGGCTCAGCACGCCGGCCACCATTTACGTCGAAATATTTCGAAATATACCGTTGCTGGTGCAGATGTTTCTCTGGTATTTCGTGATGCCGGAGGTCATACCCGAAGCCGCAGGCGACTGGCTAAAGCAAACCTATCCCAATCTCATCACGCTACCGTTTGCGCAATTCAGCTTGTGGGAGTTCACCGCAGCCGTTCTGTGCCTGGGTCTCTACACGGCGTCGCGTGTGGCCGAACAAGTTCGTGCTGGCATTCTGTCGCTGCCCAAAGGCCAGACTAACGCAGGCTTGGCGATGGGCTTGACGCTGCCACAGGTGTATCGCTTCGTGTTGTTGCCGATGGCATTTCGGTTGATCATTCCGCCGATGACCTCCGAATTTTTGACTATTTTCAAAAACTCCTCCACGGCGTTGACGATTGGCGTGCTGGAACTCACCGCCCAAAGCCGTCAAATTTCCGAATACACCTTCAAAACATTTGAGGCGCTCGGCGCCGCCACGTTGATCTACATTGCCATTACGCTCACCGTCATTTTCATCATGGCTGTGATTGAAAAGAAAGTCGCTGTCCCCGGTTATGTATCGCAAGGAGGCCACTGATTATGGATTTTGATTTCAGTGTCATCATCAAAAACCTGCCGGTGCTGGGGAGCGGGATGCTGCTCTCTTTGCAGCTGTTTTTTATCGCGCTGGCAGGCGGCGTTTTTTTCGGCACTTTGCTGGCTCTGGCGAGGCTGTCGAGCTTTAAATTGCTATCGATTCCGGCGGCGGGATTTGTTAATTTGATCCGCGCGGTGCCGTTTATCATGGCTATTTTTTGGTTCTATTTTCTGACGCCGATGCTGGTTGAAAAACTGACCGGAAAACAAGGCGAAGCGGTCGGCCCGTTTACCTCAGCTATCGTCGCGTTCATCATGGTGGAAGCCGCTTATTACTCAGAAATCATCCGCGCCGGCATTCAATCGGTGCCACGCGGCCAGCCTTGGGCCGCCTATGCGTTGGGGATGAATTACTGGCAGGCGATGGGCGTGGTGGTGTTGCCGCAAGCGTTTCGCAACATGATTCCGATCATGCTGACCCAAGCGATTATTTTGTTTCAGGATACGTCGCTCGTGTATGTGGTCGGCCTGAAAGATTTTCTCGGCGCCGCCAGCAAAGCGGGCCAACTGACCGGTCGCCTGATTGAACTTTATGTGTTCGTGGCGGTGGTATTTTTAATCATTTGTTTCAGCGCATCGAGGCTGGTGAAGTATCTGCAAGCCCGTATGGAGCCCGGCGCTCGATAGCGCTGCGCCACCATCCGCACTGTGCAAACCGAACATAGAAAAGGTAGACGAATATGAGCATGATCGAAATCAAAAATGTCAGCAAATGGTACGGCGATAAGCAAGTGCTGGTGGATTGCACGACCAAGGTTGAAAAAGGTGAAGTGGTCGTGGTCTGCGGTCCATCGGGCTCCGGAAAATCGACGCTGATCAAAACCGTGAACGGACTCGAGCCATTCCAAAAGGGTGAGATCCATGTCGATGGGATTTCGGTCGGCGGCAAAAACTCCGACCTCGCCAAGTTGCGTTCCCGCGTGGGCATGGTGTTCCAGAATTTCGAATTGTTCCCACACATGAGCGTGACCAAAAATTTGTGTATTCCACAGATGAAAGTGTTGGGGCGTTCGGAAGAAGAGGCGCGCGCCAAAGGCCTGAAACTGTTGGACCGCGTAGGTTTGATTGAACACAAAGATAAATATCCGGCGCAACTGTCGGGCGGCCAGCAGCAGCGCGTCGCAATCGCGCGGGCGCTGGCAATGGAGCCAATTGCAATGTTGTTTGACGAGCCCACGTCCGCATTGGATCCCGAAATGATCAATGAGGTACTTGACGTGATGGTGGAGCTTGCGAAAGAAGGCATGACCATGATGTGCGTCACGCATGAAATGGGCTTTGCCAAAAAAGTCGCCAACCGTATCATCTTCATGGAAAAAGGCGGCACAATTTTGGAAGACTGCACCAAGGACGATTTCTTTGGCTCTCCGCGCAAACAACGTACACAAGACTTTTTATCCAAGATCTTGCACAACTAAATGGGGCAGTTGAATTTGTGAACTGCACCGTAAATTCAGTGCCGCATATACCTAAACGGAGCGATCAATTTGATCACTCCGTTTTTACGTGCGCTTACAATTTATCCCGCTAATCTGATCAAATTCCGCGTGGTTGCGAGACAATTTATCGCATCAAAACTCGTTCCGATACATAATCAGCAACATGAATAAAATTCTTTTGGTTATCGCCGTCCTTGCGGCAATCGCGATCGGTACATGGCAGCTACTTAAACCGCCTGTTGCCGCCACGCCCGACGTTTCCGCTGCAAACAGTGCAGCAACAAATGCCTCGGGGTCTGGCTCGTCTGCGGTCGCTTCAGCCTCATCAATCCAAGCCCCATCCGCCACGGGCGCTGGTTCACAAAAACTACACCACGCTGTCGTCCCGCTGAAAAGCGCCCTCGCCCGTGAGTTTGAGCAAGCCAAACAGCTCAAACAATTTTATGAGCGGTACGCAGCCAACCCCGATGCGGCCAGCCCCGAATTAAAATATTTCGCTGCGTCTGCGATCGAAACGTGTGCGGGTCGCGGACGCGGCATGGGTTCGAGCTTCGGCGGCCCCGGTGGCGGCTCTAGTGGCGGCTCTGGCTTGACCGATGCAGATCGCGCAAAATTTAAAACCAAGCTAAAAGACAACGACCCCGCGAACACGCAGCGACTGGCCGCATTTGAACGCGTGAACCAAATCTGCGAAGGCTTCCAAGCGCTCAATCTGAGCAGCGCTGACGCATCGAAGCTGTTCCGAGAAGCGGCCGCAGCGGGCAATCCCGGCGCACGTGTGGCCGTGGCGGCGGAAGACTACCGTGAGCAATCCCGCGCGGCACGCGGTATTGAAGAACGGCGTTTGTCCGAGGAACAATTGACGTCCGTGCGCGAAGGCTTGGCCACCGGCGACCCATTCGCGATCCAACGCGCAGGCGTCCTGCTGTCGTGGGGCTCAACGCAGCTCACCGAGCGTGGTATTGGTCCAAATAACGAACCGTTCAATGTGCGCGATCTCGCCCCGGCATGGACGCTGGCGGCCTGTGATCGCGGGGCGAATTGTGGAGCGGATGCCTACCGCGTCCTCAATGGCTGTGCGCAGCTAGGGGCGTGCGGGTACGACAGCCTCGAAACTTATATGCAATACAACGAGCTGGCACCTAATGCCTATGCCAATGCCCAGCAATATCGATCCATGATTCTGGACGCGATTCAGCAGGGCCGATGGGATTGGTTGGGCATTGCCCAAGGCTCAGGCCGCAATGTGACTGTCTCCCCGCAAATCGCAGGGCGACCTGCCACCAGCACCCCACCCTCCTCACCCAGCCGGCCCGGCTAGTCCCGCAGCCGCAATTACAATTCGATAGTCGCGCGATGGCACATTGGTTTCGTATGGACGGCAGCACCGTTTTTCTGAGTCTCCACGCCCAGCTCGGCGCGCGCTTGGGCAAGGATGGCACCTCCATTCAGGGGCTGCATGGCGATGCACTTAAAATCCGGGTTGCCGCGCCGCCGGTGGATGGGCGGGCGAATGAAGAAATCATGCGATTTCTTGCTGAGAAATTTGATGTCCCGTTGAAAAGCATCAGTATTCTGGGCGGCGCATCATCGCGCTTAAAGCGGTTTCAAATTGTCGGCAGCCGCATTCGCGCCGAGACACTGCTGGACGCCGTCAGTCCGGCTCAATCGTAGCCTTGAGTCCTGAACCCGAACCAACTATGCCCACCATCGAAATAAAGCATCCGCTGGTCAAACACAAAATCGGCTTGATGCGTCAAGTCGACATCAGCACCAAAAGTTTTCGCGAGCTGACATCCGAAATTGGCCAGCTGTTGGCGTATGAAGCGTGCGCGGATTTCCCGCTGGAAACCATCACCATTCAAGGCTGGAACGGCCCCGTCGAGATCCAACAAATCAGTGGTAAAAAAGTCACCCTCGTGCCGATTTTGCGTGCCGGACTCGGCATGCTCGATGGCGTGTTGAACGTGATCCCAAGCGCCAAAGTAAGCGTGGTGGGTATCGCCCGCAATCACACTACGTTGCAACCCGAGCCGTACTTCGAGCGGTTTGTCGGCAAGCTGGACGAGCGCATGTCGCTGATCCTCGACCCGATGATGGCCACCGCCGGATCGATGATCGCCACCATCGATATGCTCAAAAAAGATGGCGCAAAACACATCCGCGGACTGGTGCTGGTCGCCGCACCCGAAGGCATCGCCCGACTCAACGCCGCGCACCCCGACGTTGATATCTACACCGCCGCAATTGACAGTCATTTGAATGATGTGGGGTACATCATTCCGGGGCTGGGCGACGCGGGCGACAAGATTTTTGGGACGCGGTGAGGATTAGTTTTTTGCGACTTAAAAAATAAAACCCTAACACTGGCGGGCATTTTCGAGCATTTATCTTTGGAAACGCGCGCCGAATGGCGGTCTTTGTTTGTGGTGGTTTTCGTTATCTGTCGATTCGTCGCAAGGTGTGTGCATTTATGCGTCGATTTGCACGAACAACACGGTTTAGCTGTGAGCGATGCCGTGACGGCCAACGAGTCATGCCCAGCGTTGACGAGCAAATTTGAGTCTTCACTCCGCGATCTCAATACATGTTTGCGCTCCTATACGGTGCTTTCAGATAACCCGGCCTCGCTTTGATCAACCGAGGAACAGTTCCTGTCGACTCAGAAAACCACCTGTTCTCCTTGATGCTGTTCCAAACTTCGCCCCGCAAGCGCTACATCGTGTCTTTATCGCGATTTTTAGCCTGCTTTGGTGGGTGCAACGAAATCTAGCGTTGGGTTTTGCGCAAGTGGTTAATGTGTAGCCAAAGTTGCGGATAACAGTTACATTTCGACTAGGCGAAATTAAATACGCGGGGTGGCGCAATCCACCTCCAAAATTTGCGTTCGATAACCACAGACGAGGAACATATGGCCATCGCAAAATGCCGCGAATGCGGCACAGAAGTCAGCGACTCAGCTAAGGTTTGCCCTAAATGCGGATTATCTAAGCCCGTAAAGAAGACCTCATTCTTAGTAAAGATCATTGCTATCATTTTCGGATTATCGATGCTAGGCACCATCATTGGTGGTATCAGCGGCGGCTCATCAACATCAGTCAGCAATGCTAGCTCTGCTTTGACATCCGCGCCTTCACTTAGCTCGAAAGAGAAAGCATTGTCCGCAGTAAAGTTGGAGAAATGGGACTGGAAGAAGGGCGGATTTGACAGCGTGATGATGCTCACTGCAAAGATCAAAAACGATAGCGATCGCGACGTCAAAGATATCGAAATCGAATGCACACACACATCCAATAGTGGAACTCGGATCGACAGCAACAAGAAGGTGGCCTTCGAACTGATCAAAGCCGGGAAGACCATTACTATCAAAAATTTCAGCATGGGTTTTATCCATAGCCAAGCTACTAGTACTAGCTGCCGCATCACTAATCTCGTTGTAATTTAAATCTGAGAAACGCATCGCTGAAACCTTCCGCCGAATGAATGGACGTCTGCATGTGGTATTACCCTAACTCTTGCCTAACCCATATTTGCTGCGCAAGGTCCAGTCTGTCGCCTATCGCCTATAACGAAACGAAGACCGCAATCTCGCCAACCGGTATGCGCTAACGAAAACTTCTCATAGCGTGCCCGCTATTGCTATGCAGATAGAATCGCAGATGCCGAAATTAGGCAAACATTGGTGGGAAGAGGTCGTGGAATTAGAAAATGCGCGCGCCAAGTTTTTATGTCGACCCGATTTTTTGCGACTATTACGATTTTTGTTGCCTAGCGGCAGCAATAAATTACATCATTCGCCCTCGCCTAAGCGCTCGTTATGTCGAGATATCTGAAAATAAAAGTTATCTGGCACGGTGAAAATATAAAGAATGTCGAGTCAATAGTTTATGGGAATCCTTGGTAGCCCTCAGGGCTTGTTTAAACTCCACAGCAGCGATAAATGCGTGGGGTCAATGTTGAGCAAAAGCGATGTTATTGAAATTCTGGGCGTATCCACTCGCGACGTTCAATCAATCCCTTTCAGGAACTTCAATGGTGTTGAGTCCATTGACGAACGTGAACTTCAAAAAATTTGGTATGCAGACGCTATACCGAACTGTCGTCCCAGAAAAATCGGAAATGCCAATGTAAGCCTTGATGAAATGATCCTCCTGAAGTTAATAAAGCTTGCGTATCCCAATGCCATCGTAGAACATCAGGTGCCATGGGGCAGGAGGCGAGTCGATCTAAAGGTTTCAGTTAATGGTGTTGCAAAATTCATAGAATTCCACGGACCCAGTCATTTTGCTCCATCGCGTTACAACTCTAGCCCTGAGCATCCTTCAATTCGAAAAGCGGAAGTCGAAAACCACTTTGGAGTCGAGTGTGTCCTTTGGCCGTACTGGATTCAGCGCTGCATCTCTAATGTTCGTGCCGTGTTTGATAACGACGTTAGAGGAATGGGTGTTCTTTGGAGTACAAACGTCCATTTCGGAACCTTTGTTTTTCCAGACGCGGCACAGGTCATTGAAAGCATCAACGAGAGATTTCACGCTAATCGCGAGATTGGCTGCGGATATTTCTATGGCCCAAATACAGAGAACCGTAACAACCCTGAGCACCCCATAATTAGCCAAATCCAAGCGGGAAAGAAAAACATTGACCTTTTACTCCCTCGTGGCCACACCAGCATTGCTCACTGGGCTCCTATATGCCTGGTACCCTAGTAGCTAAGTCGAGCGGGATGCGTAAAAAGCGGTACGTTCCTAAATTCAAAAGGTAGGGCGCGCATGCGAAAGTTCCTTTCCTCAATTACTTGTCTGCTAACGCTCACGGTACTTTCATTCGCTTTGGGATTGGGGCTTAGTATCTACTGCCGTAACTTCGACTGGCTCGCGCGTTTTGGAGCCTTGGTCATTTGTTGGGGGATATTGCTTCTTGCACGCCCGAGTATCACAGGGAAGGAAATTGGGCAGCATATAGTGGCAAGTGACTCAGAGTTGAGTCTATTCGACCCTGCGTACTATGCGGAGAAGAGGGAATCAGTTCCTGAGTGGGCACTTGACAATTTGGCCTCACGGAGGGCGACTGGAATATATGGCCCCATCGTTTGTTTCCTTGGTACTTTGACCAACGGATTTGCAAGCTTGCTCAATGTTGCGTTCGGGTTTGCGTCCTAGCACCTTCGGGGCAGGTCTTGCTTCTTGCTCATGCACCAAAAGAGTCAGGCCTCGCCTCTTGCCTAACCTCACCTTGCTCAGCGCTAGTCGAGCCAATCTGCAATTGCGCAAAATAAACCAAGTTAAACCGCTAAAATTTATACTTTGACGCAACTACATTCTGTATATACAATTTAGTGATGGAGTTCACTTGGTCAGAAACGAAACGCGCCGCGAACATCAAAGCTCATGGACTTGATTTCATCGACGCGCCAAGCGTATTCGAGGGTATGACCTACACCTTTGAAGATGACCGCTTCTTTTACGGAGAGCAACGCTTTGTCACGCTGGGCTTGCTTGCCGGAATTACTGTCTCAGTCGTGCATACGGAGAACCAATATGAAATCCGCATCATCTCGTTCCGCAAAGCCACAAAGCGCGAGTCGCAAATCTACTTCAGTGAAATCCAAAACTGATTGGGCTCGCCTAAAGTCAGACGACGCTGTAGCACAACCTGAGCACCCAGAGGCTGCCGTAAAGCACATTGTGCGCGGCATTGTTCGTCGCGGGCTTCAGCCTTTGCCGACAAAGGCATCCATTTCACTGCGCGTAGATCAGGATGTGTTGGAGTGGTTCAAAGCACAAGGCGCAGGCTATCAGACCAGAATCAATACCGTACTGCGCGCATTTCGTGACGCATCGGTTTAACTGGTCGGCAGACGCGGGCACGCAACATCAGCTTGCCACGTTACGACGTGCGTTGCGCGCAGGTGACATTGAACGTTGGGAAGCGCGTGAGCCGGCGCTGCCTCTTGCCTAACTAATATTTGCACTTCGCAGAACGAGAAAATTCAACATTATCACTAAGGAAATAAAAGTCGAGAAGCCGATTCCTGAGACGCAGTAATAAGAGTTGACTCAGTTTTTTATACGCGACGCGCCGAGCGTGATCTCTTGCACCAAATCGAAAACTAAAACCCTAATCCCAGCGCCCGCCTTGACGAATTTCCCGCCGCAAACGCCCGCCAATTGGCGATCTACGTGTTAATGCGTTATGCCGTAGTCTCATTATCCGCAACCAAGCACAGCTCATCTGAACGAATATTCAGAGACATTTGCACCCAATTTCTCTAACATGGCAACGCTGTTTGTTCTCTCGTATCTCATTTAACTTAATCTCTCTTTCTCATTTCTTCCTGCTGTTTTTCGTTTTCAAACCGCACTGCTACTGAATCGGATCGAACCTGCTTATGATGTCGAACGCCCTTGCTCCTGAATGCCGCGCCATGGTGCTTTTTGGTGCCACCGGCGACCTTGCCAAACGTATGTTGTGGCCGTCGCTTTATGCGTTGGATCATGACGGTCAATTGCCCGCCAAATTCCAATTGATCGGTGCGGCGACGTCAGTGCTGAGCCGTGACGCGTTCATTGCGAAGGTGAAAGAATCCATCCAAACATCGGCGAACTCGAAGCTTTATGACGATGCGTTTTTCGCCACGTTTGCGGCTCGAATTCAATATGTCACGGTGGATGTGAAGGCGGCCGGCGGGCTGGATCCGATCAAGAAGGTTTTGATCGCGGGCGAAGGCGGCGTCATGTTTTATCTTTCCACCGGCCCGCAATTATTCGGCCCGATTTGTCTGGCGCTGCGCGATGCGGGCTTGGTGGACAAGCAATCTCGCATCACGATTGAAAAACCGATTGGCACCGACACCGACACGGCGCGTGAAGTCAACGATGCAATTGGTGCCGCATTTGAAGAGCGGCAGGTGTTTCGGATTGATCATTACTTGGGCAAAGAGGCGGTGCAGAATTTGCTGGCGCTGCGATTTGCGAATTCAATTTTCGAGCCATTGTGGAACGCCAACGCGATTGAGCAGGTGCAGATTACGGTCGCGGAAGCGGTCGGTGTTGAAGGTCGCTGGCCGTTTTACGATGCCACGGGCGCGCTACGTGACATGGTGCAAAGCCATATGCTGCAGCTGCTCTGCCTCGTCGCGATGGAACCACCCGCGGGATTTACGCCATCGGCGGTGCGCAACGAAAAAGTGAAAGTATTGTGGTCGCTGCGTCCGATCACCGCCACCAACGTCGCGACCCACACTGTGCGCGGTCAATATACGTCCGGCTTCAGTGGCGGCGAATCAGCGGTCGGCTATCTGGAAGAAGCCGGAGCGAACCCGGCAAGCGACATGGAATCATTTGTTGCCCTAAAAGTGGAGGTCGATAACTGGCGATGGGCGGGTGTGCCGTTTTATTTGCGCACCGGCAAGCGGCTGCAAAAGCGTTCCAGCGAAATCATGATCCAATTCAAGCCCGCGCCGTACAACATCTTCGCGGGCATCGGCGCGACGCTCGCGCCCAACGCGCTGCTGATCAAGCTACAGCCCGAAGAAATGATTACGCTGACGGTGATGCACAAAAAGCCGGGCATGAACGATGTCACGCTGGCACCGGTGCCGCTAAATTTATCGGTCGGTGATGCCTTCGGTGCCGAGTTTGGCGACGCGCGTCGGCGCATCGCCTATGAGCGCATGCTGCTCGATGTGCTTAAAAATAATTCCGCGCTGTTCGTGCGCCGCGACGAGGTGGAAGCAGCGTGGCAATGGATCGACGGGATTATCGACGGCTGGCACAGTACCGGGCAAAAGGTTAAACCCTATTCCGCCGGTAGCTGGGGGCCGAGTGCGGCGATCGCGATGACTGAGCGGAATGGGCATTCCTGGCACGAGTGAGCGGTCTGTTTAATTGCAAACTCTAGCACTGGAGCGGCTTTCGAAGCACTTTATCGCCAAGATGGCCGCCAAATGGCGATCTAAGAAATAAGATACAACCCTACTTCCGCACGCCAAAACAATGTTCAGGGCGCGGAAATTCGTTGGCGCGAACTTCCTTTGCATACGCCGCGGCAGCGTCCGCCACCGCCAGCCCGACGTCGGTAAAACGCTTGGCAAATTTGGGCGTGAAATCCGGAAACAGCCCGAGAATATCCTCCGTCACCAATACCTGGCCATCGCACGCAGGCGAGGCACCAATGCCGATAGTGGGAATCTTTATCGCTTCGGTCACAGCGCGCGCGACGGGCTCGACCGTACCTTCAATCACCATACCGAACGCACCTGCTGCCTCTAAGTTTTTTGCGATTGCGATCCATTTAGTCGCCGCATCTTCTTCGCGACCCTGCGCCTTGAAGCCACCCATTTCATGCACGCGCTGCGGCATCAAGCCAATATGCGACATGATCGGGATGCCGCGCGCGACCAGATATTCGACGGTCTCGACCAACTCTGCGCCGCCTTCGAGTTTTAGACCCTGCGCGCCGGATTCTGCGAGCGCACGCGCGCAGTTGCGATAGGCCTGCTCTTTCGATTCTTGATAGCTGCCAAACGGCATATCCAACAGCACGCATGAATGCGTCGAACCGCGCATCACGGCTTGGGTGTGGGCAATCATGGTGTCGAGCGATATGCCCAGCGTGCTTTCCATTCCATACACCACCATCGCCAGCGAATCGCCCACCAGCAATACATCGCAATGCTCGTCAATGAGCTGCGCCATCGGCTTGGTATACGCCGTGAGCATGACAATTTTCGCGACTCCCTTCATGTGACGAAGGTCGGGAATGGAAACGCGCTTTTGCGCCGTATGAACACTCATGAATTTTGGCCTTTGATGTTTACAAAATTTATCGTGAGATAAAAAAGTCACGGTATTATGGGGCAACACAATACAGGGAATATTCAAATGACGCTGATACTCAGATGGTTTCTGAACGCACTCGCACTTATGCTTGTCGCCTACCTTTACTCAGGCGTGCAAGTATCGGGCATCAGCGCCGCATTGATCGCCGCACTGGTGCTGGGCTTGGTGAATGCGCTGATCCGGCCGGTGCTGATTTTATTGACGCTGCCGGTCACGCTGCTGACCTTGGGATTATTCATTTTTGTGATTAACGCCCTGATGTTTTGGCTGGTCGCCGAAATGGTGCCGGGCTTTAAAGTCTCGGGCTTTTTGGCGGCATTACTCGGCTCGTTCATGTTCAGCGTGATCACGATGGCGACGAGCTTTTTAATCCCTGACGGCAAGAAAAACTAAAAAAAGTTTCAACAAACCCCCTTGAAATTTAGGGGTATGTCCCAAATTCCTTGTAAATCTATGTTTTCACAGGGAATTTAGGGATGACTACTGAAACGAACGCAAACCCAGCAAGTAACGACGGTCTCGACGCTATGACCGACGAGGCAAGCTCGCCGACTGGCGCGGGCACATCAACCGTCGCCGAGTTGGAAACAAAACTCGCCGATGCGCTGGCAAATGCCGAGAAACTCAAAGACGAATGGCTGCGCGCCAAGGCTGAAACGGATAACATCCGCCGCCGCTCGGCAGAAGATGTGCTGAAAGCGCAAAAATTCGGCGTCGAAAAAATGGCCGATTCATTGCTCGCGGTGAAGGATAGTTTAGAAGCCGCACTGGTCGTTGAAAACCCATCATTGGAATCGTTCAAAGAAGGCATCAACATTACCGCGCGACAGTTGACCGGTGTGTTTGAGCGATTCTCGATTGTAGAAATTAATCCGGCCGGCGCCAAGTTCGATCCCACCAAGCATCAAGCCATTGCCGCGCTTGAAAGTGACCAGGAACCGAACACGGTATTGAACGTGATGCAAAAAGGTTACACCTTGCATGATCGCGTATTACGGCCTGCGCTGGTGACTGTCGCCAAAGCAAAGTCAGCCGCCTGAACGGTCACAAGATATCAAAAGCAAAAAATAAATACTTGAATTGCCTGTGGATAACCTTATCTGTAGTGCAGCGTATTCGTAATCAGCAAAGTTTCGTCACATCAAAATTGAAGAGGAAAAATCATGGGAAAAATCATTGGAATTGATTTAGGTACAACAAATAGTTGCGTTTCAATCATGGAAGCGGGCGTACCAAAAGTTATCGAAAACTCTGAAGGCGCGCGTACCACGCCGTCGATTGTCGCCTACCAGGATGACGGCGAAATCGTCGTCGGTGCATCTGCCAAACGTCAAGCGGTGACCAACCCAAAAAACACATTATTTGCCGTCAAGCGTTTGATCGGTCGCCGCTTCGAAGAAAAAGAAGTGCAAAAGGACATCGATTTAATGCCCTACTCCATCGTCAAAAACGACAATGGCGATGCTTGGGTGGTCGCACAGGGTAAAAAAATTGCCCCACCGCAAGTCTCATCCGAAGTCTTGCGCAAGATGAAAAAAACGGCTGAAGATTATCTCGGTGAAGAAGTCACCGAGGCCGTGATTACCGTGCCCGCTTATTTTAATGACGCACAACGCCAAGCGACTAAAGACGCGGGCCGCATTGCCGGTCTGGACGTGAAGCGCATTATCAACGAGCCTACCGCTGCGGCGCTGGCTTTTGGTATGGATAAAAAAGAAGGTGACCGCAAAATCGCCGTGTATGACTTGGGCGGCGGCACGTTCGATATTTCGATTATCGAAATTTCCGAAATCGATGGCGAACATCAGTTTGAAGTATTGAGCACCAACGGCGATACGTTCCTGGGCGGTGAGGATTTTGACCAGCGCTTGATGGATTATTTGTGTGACGAGTTCAAGAAAGATCAAGCGATTGATCTGAAGAAAGACGTGCTCGCCCTGCAACGCCTGAAAGAAGCGGCCGAGAAGGCGAAAATTGAGTTGTCCAGCACCAATCAAACCGAAGTGAATTTGCCGTACATCACTGCCGATGCGACCGGTCCGAAGCATATGGCGATCAAACTCACCCGCGCGAAATTTGAAGCACTGGTGGATGAGTTGATCGAACGCACCGTCAAGCCGTGCGAAATGGCAATCAAAGATTCGGGTCTGAAAATTTCCGATATTTCTGACGTGATTTTGGTCGGCGGTCAAACCCGAATGCCAAAAGTACAGGAAAAAGTGAAGGCAATTTTTGGTCGTGAGCCGCGTAAAGACGTAAACCCGGATGAAGCGGTTGCCGTCGGTGCCGCGATTCAAGGTGGCGTGTTGAAAGGCGACGTTAAAGACGTGTTGTTGCTTGACGTGACGCCGCTATCATTGGGCATCGAAACCCTGGGCGGCGTATCCACCAAGCTGATCAAGAAAAACACCACGGTACCGACCAAAGCATCGCAGACCTTCTCGACCGCTGACGATAATCAATCCGCAGTAACGATTCATGTGTTGCAAGGCGAGCGCGAAATGGCGTCGGGCAATAAATCGCTTGGTCAATTCAACCTCGAAGGGATTCCACCTTCGGCGCGCGGCATGCCGCAGATTGAAGTCACGTTTGATATCGACGCGAACGGCATCATGCACGTCTCGGCAAAAGACAAAGCAACCGGCAAGGAAAACAAAATCACCATCAAGGCCAATTCCGGCTTGAGCGAAGAAGAAATTCAGCGCATGGTGAAAGATGCAGAAGCGAATGCGGAAGATGACAAGAAAGTCTTGGAGCTGGTTTCCGCTCGCAACACCGCTGATGCGCTGGTGCATTCAACCAAAAAATCACTTGCCGAATATGGCGACAAGTTGGACGCTGCTGAAAAAACATCGATTGAGGGCGGCATCAAGGAGCTTGAAGAAGTGTTGAAAGACGCTTCTGCCAGCAAAGATACGGTGGAAGCGAAAACCAAATCGCTCGAAACGTCTGCACAAAAACTCGGCGAAAAAATGTATGCCGAGATGCAGGCCAAAG
The DNA here is from genome assembly GCA_038224475.1 of Burkholderiales bacterium. Lineage (GTDB taxonomy): Bacteria > Pseudomonadota > Gammaproteobacteria > Burkholderiales > Usitatibacteraceae > UKL13-2. The sequence continues at coordinate 602 of JBBRFJ010000009.1, read as the reverse complement.
CGCAAGCTGAGGGTGGTGCCGGTGCCGGTCCTGCAGGGCCTGGCGCGGGTATGGGTGGTGGCGCAGGTGGCGCTGAGCCAGCCAAGGAAAAAGATATGGGTAACGTCATGGATGCTGAATTTACGGAAGTAAAAGACAAGAAGTAAGCCGTAAAATTGCCGCTTCCCGCGAAGAAATTCCGGGGAGCGGTTTTGCGTTTGTGGTGATCGTGCGCGTCTCAGAAAAAGCGAATCATCACAGCAGACTCCTAACACTGCCGCAAGGCGGGCTCCGTCGAAAAGTGTTCGGAACGAACCTTCTTTGATTTGATACGATTTATTTGATCCAACCTAACAACGCTCATGGCAAAAAAACGCGACTACTACGAAATCTTGGGGCTTGCCCGCGATGCTTCTGAAGACGACATCAAAAAGTCTTATCGCAAACTCGCGATGAAGCACCATCCGGACCGCAATCCGGACGACAAATCTGCGGAAGAGAAATTCAAGGAAGCGAAAGAAGCCTACGAGATGCTTTCGGAGCCGGAAAAACGTCGCGCCTACGACGCCTACGGTCACGCCGGCGTTAGCCAGAACGCTGGCGGTGGCGGTCCGGGTGGAGAA
>JBBRFJ010000008.1:0-44311 GCA_038224475.1 Burkholderiales bacterium | reverse complement strand
TCATAGGTAGAAACTTCTTCCGGTTCGACGCCTTTACGCTTGACGAGTGAGGTCGCGCTGTTTGGGTTGCCTCCCAAGTCCATACGCGGGTCAAAGAACCCGCCCTTAAATCCTTCTGCATAAGAAGCATACAAATTATGTTCTGGTGCGAACTTCCAGCCGAAGCCAATTTTGGGCGTGAACTTGGTATCGGTGCGGTTTAAGTCGCCCTTACCCAAATCCGTATTGGCAGCGAGCCCGAATGCCGCTGGATTGCCGAGCGTGGGTGAACCAGTCAATCCAAGATAGGTCCGCTTGAAGATGCGCGCTTCACGTTTGTCGCTCGTGTATCGTCCACCCGCGGTAAGGCTGAACGTGTCGGTCAGGTTGTAGCTGAGGTCGGCAAACGTAGCGTAGGTTTTGGTATCAATATCATCGAGCGTGTAAAGGGACACGCCACCCGAGAGGTTCGCCAGCACGTCGAATTCATTGAATGCGTTCGCCTTCATGTAATAAAAGCCGGCCACACCTTGCCATTTTGAATCGGTGTAGGTGAACTGGAATTCTTGGCTCGTTTGTTTATTGGTGTAGATTGCCGGCGCTTCAAATAATGGTTGATTGAGCGAGTCAAAATCAATCGGTGCGAACGACTTGTCGCCACGGGACGCCGTGATCGACTTGAAGGAAAGCGAAGGGTTGATGGCCCAGTCCACCAGCAATGACTCGCCGTGGCTGATGATTTGTTGAGGATGTCCAAGTACGGTGTAAAGATTGGCACGCGTATTGTAAAAGCCATTGAGTGGTGGCAGATTTTCAGGCGCCGGACTCGGGGTCAGGCGATAGCCCTGTTTTGGTAGTGAGTCGTCGACAGTGCGATCGGCCGCAAAGCGAATGAATAGCGAACTGGTGGGGGTGAACTCGGCGCTGATGCGTCCTGCTAAAACATCCTTGTTGTAGTTGTCGTTGCCGTTGATGATGTTCTTGCCGAATCCATCCCGCTTGAATGACGCGACCGTCGCGCCCAGCCTCAACATATCGGTGACTGGGATGCTGCCTTTGACGACGAAGTCTTGTTCGTTGTAACTACCAAATGTCGCTTTGAGGGTCAGGTCGGGCTGGTCAGATAGCTTGCGCGTGACATATTTGATCGCGCCGCCAATCGTGTTGCGGCCATAAAGCGTACCTTGCGGGCCGCGCAAAACTTCGATTCGCGCCAGATCATAAATATCCGACAGGGCACCCTGCGGACGCGCCAGATAAATGTCGTCCAGATAAATGCCGACGCCCTGCTCATACCCGGCCACCGGATCTTGCTGGCCAATACCGCGGATGAACGCTGTCAGCGTTGTGTTGGTTGCCCGCGAAGCCTTGAGCGTGGTGTTGGGAATCAGATCGGCAAGGCCGGTAATGTCCGGGATGCCGGCTTTTTCAAGTGCGGCTCCGGAGAAGACGCTGACTGAGCCCGGCACGTCTTGTATAAGTTCTTCGCGTCGCCGCGCAGTCACGGTGATGGTATCGATTTTTTCTTTGTCGTCGGCTTTGACGGGGGTAGGGCTGGTGGCGGCTTGCTGTGCCGATACCGAACCGATACCGACAAACAGGGTGGCAATGGCGACACTCATGGCTTTCAGTTTCATGCTGTTCTCCTCCTCAGGAATGTTGGCGGGTTTTATGCGACATTTTTTGAATTCTTTTTTTGAACTCTTTTTTGAATTCAGTGCGCTTGCTTGTCCTATCGGCCAAACTTGCGCTAAAATTCATTAGTTGTTGAATTAATCGTAACAAAGTATTTTAAGAAGTGCAAGCAGTACGGAAAACAAGGCGACAACGATGCGTTGTTGCTGGAAAGTTTTCCGCTCGACAATGAGTATCGATAAGATGCGCGGGGGGCATTCGTGTTCCGCCGCGGGCAATATCGGACCGCAACGAGGAGATTATTGAATGAACGCCCGCTTCTGCATTGCCGTGCTCGGACTGCTCGCCAGCACGCTGGCCCTTGGCCAGGCCAAGGACATTCGTATTGCTTTCATCTACGACAAGTCCGGCCCGCTTGAAGCCTATGTGAAGCAGACCCAGACCGGGTTCTACATGGGGCTGGATGTCGGGACCAACGGCACCATGACGGTGGCGGGCAGAAAGATCGTGGTCATCGAACGCGACTCGCAGGGCAAGCCCGATGTGGCGAAGGCGCAACTGGCGGCAGCCTATGCCGACGACAAAGCCGATATTGCCATTGGCGCGACCGGCTCAGGTCCCGCGCTCGCGATGTTACCGGTCGCCGAGGAGTACAAAAAAATTCTGCTCATTGAGCCTGCGGTTGCCGATTCCATCACCGGCGAAAGATGGAACAAATACATATTCCGCACCGGCCGCAATAGTTCGCAGGACGCGATTTCAAACGCAGTCGTGCACGACAATGCAGGCGTCAGCATTGCGACGATGGGTCAAGACAATGCCTTTGGCCACGAGGGCGTCAAGGCATTCAAGGGTGCATTGAAAAAGGCCAAAATCGTCCACGAAGAATACTTGCCTCCCGCCACCACTGACTTCACCGCCGGTGCCCAACGTATCATCGACAAACTCAAGGACAAGCCCGGTCGCAAGCTCATCCTCATCATCTGGGCTGGCGGCAATCCCTTCAAAATTGCCGATCTGGACTTGAAGCGCTTTGGCATTGAAATCGTCGCGGGCGGCAATATCCTGCCAGCCATGTCGGTCTACAAAAACTTTCCCGGCATGGAAGGTGCGACTTATTACTATTACGACATTCCTAAAAATTCGATGAACGACACAATGGTCAGTCGTCATATCGCCAAGTTCAAGAGCCCGCCGGATTTTTTTACGGCAGGCGGATTTGCCGCAGCGATGGCGGTGGTGACCGCACTAAAGAAAACCGGCGGCGACACCAATACCGAAACCCTGATCAAGAACATGGAGGGGATGAGTTTCGATACGCCGAAAGGCAAAATGACTTTCCGCAGCGAAGACCATCAGGCCATGCAAAGTATGTTTCACTTCCGGATCAAGATCGACCCGGCCCTGGCGTGGGCGGTGCCGGAACTGGTTCGCGAAATCAAGCCGGAAGAAATGAACATCCCGATCCGGAACAAGCGCTGATCCCTGCAATCCATCAACGCAGTACCGCAGCGCACCACACAAAAGAGTAGTGAGGAGAAATAGATGAAATTCAAACTTGCAGGCTTTGCGGCATTGATGTCAATTCTCGGTCATGCATTTGCCGCACCATTGCCGCAACTCAATATCGACAAAACCCAGACCACCGTTTCCGGCGCTTCCTCGGGCGGTTACATGGCGGTGCAATTGCACGTCGCATATTCGGCGAGTTTTCAAAAGGGCGCTGCGGTGATTTCAGGCGGGCCGTTCAATTGTGCGGAAGGCACGATACTGAATGCGCTCAATCGCTGTTTCGGCAAGTCAGCCATTCCTGTCGCCGATCTCATTGCCACCACCAATAAGTGGGCCAAAGAGGGCTTGATCGACGCGACCAGTAACCTCGCCGCATCAAAGGTGTACCTGTATTCTGCCGTCAACGATAGCGTGGTGAAGGAGCCGACTACTATCGCATTGCAGGACTATTACGCAAGCTATCTCGCCGCGAATAGCATCCTCTACAAAAAAGACATCGCGGCCGAGCATGGCTTCGTCACCGACGATTTTGGTGCGGGCTGCCTCAAGCTTGCGTCGCCTTTTCTGATCAACTGCAATTTCGATTTAGCCGGCGCACTGTTGCAACATCTCTACGGCCCGCTGAGCGCGCGCAAGACCGGCGCGGTCGAGGGCAGCCTGCTTGAATTCGACCAGTCCGCATTCGTCACCGCCCACGGTATGGGCACCTCCGCCTATGTGTTTATTCCCAAAGCCTGTAGTGCAGGCGCGGCTTGTCGCCTGCATGTCGCGCTGCACGGCTGCCGCCAAAACACGACTGACATCGGCGACGCGTTCGCGCGTAACGCAGGCTATAACCGCTGGGCCGATACCAATAACATGGTGGTGCTCTATCCCCAGACCGGCAAAGGTGCGGTCAACAGTTGCTGGGATTGGTGGGGCTACGACGACACCAACTACGCTAAAAAATCTGCGCCGCAGATGGCGGCAATCATGGCAATGGTGAATGAGCTTTCGCGCGGCGCACCCGCGCCCGCCAAGCGTTGATTGCCGAGTCACGATTGCCTAACCCTATCGCGCGATGGGAACCCTGACCACCACGGATTTGACGGTCCGCTTCGGCGGCCACGTGGCGGTCAACGCCGTGAGCTGCACGTTCCATCCCGGCACGTTGACCGCGATCGTCGGCCCCAACGGCGCGGGCAAAACCACGTTTTTCAATTTGATCTCCGGGCAGCTCGCGGCCACCAGTGGCACGGTCACGCTGGATGGAAGCGATCTCTCCGGCTTGTCTGCCTCCGCCAGAACCCGCGCCGGTTTGGGCCGCGCATTCCAGCTCACCAATTTGTTTCCTCATCTGAGCACTTTGGAAAACGTGCGGCTTGCGGTTCAGGCGACCCGCGCCGGCGCGCATCGTCGTGGACTCAACCTTTGGAGCATTTGGAGCGACCATGCGTCACTCACCGTGCGCGCTGGAGAAATTCTCGAATCGGTCGGCTTAAACGATAAAGCCGACGCCGATGTCGCCAGCCTTTCGCATGGTGATCAGCGCAAGCTTGAGGTGGCAATGTTGATGGCGCTGGAATCGCAGGTGTTCATGTTCGACGAGCCCACGGCCGGTATGAGCGCTGATGAGATGCCCGCCGTCCTGAATCTTATCCGGCAACTGCGGCAGGACAAAAGCAAGATAGTTTTGCTGGTCGAACACAAAATGGACGTGGTCCGCGAGCTCGCAGATCGCATTATTGTTCTGCATAACGGCACTTTGGTCGCGGACGGCGAACCTGCGGCGGTGATCGCCTCGCCGATTGTTCAGGAAGCATATCTGGGTATGCCTGCTGATCAGGTGCAAGCCGCATGAGCGAGGCCCTTCTGACGCTGGCCGGGGTGCACACCCGCATTGGCGCGTATCACATACTTCATGGCGTCGATCTCGTCGTCCCGCGCGGAAAACTCACCATGCTGCTGGGCCGAAACGGCGCAGGCAAGACAACCACGCTGCGCACCATCATGGGCTTGTGGCGGGCTTCGGCGGGCCACATCCAATTTGCCGGCCGCGAAATCGCGGCTCTGAGTACGCCGCAGATTGCCGCACTCAATATCGCCTATGTGCCCGAAACCATGGGTATCTTTGCGGACCTGACGGTGAAAGAGAATATGTTGCTGGCCGCGCGCGCCGCGAAGCGGATTTCGGATATCGACGATACCCGCCTGAAGTGGATTTTTTCGTTGTTTCCAGCGGTCGAAAAATTCTGGTCCTACCCGGCCGGCAAATTGTCCGGTGGCCAGAAGCAGATGCTGGCGGTGGCGCGCGCGGTCATTGAACCGCGTGAATTGTTGATCGTTGATGAACCGAGCAAAGGCTTGGCACCCGCGATCATCAACAACATGATTGATGCCTTCGCCGAACTCAAAGGGCAGGGCGTCACGATTCTGCTGGTGGAGCAGAACATCAACTTTGCGCGGCGTCTGGGCGACCGCGTCGCGATCATGGACAACGGTCGCGTTGTCCACGCCGGGCCCATGCAGGAGCTGGCGGAAAACACCGAGATGCAACGCAGTCTGCTGGGGCTGGCGCTATGAAAAACACCGACTTCGATTGGAAACCACTGGCGCTGGTGCCGGTGCTGGCCTTGCTGGCACTGCCGCTGGTTGGCTCCGGATCCACCTGGCTCACGCTCACCGTCGCGGGGCTCGCCATGGGCATGATCATCTTCATCATTGCGTCGGGCCTGACACTCGTATTCGGCCTGATGGATGTCTTGAACTTTGGCCATGGCGTATTCATTGCGCTGGGTGCATTCGTGGCAACGAGCGTATTGGGCGCTATGGGCGACTGGACCGGATCGCAGGAACTGTGGCGCAACCTGGTGGCGGTGATACCGGCGATGCTGGTCGCGATGCTGGTTGCGGGCGCGGTCGGATTAGCGTTCGAGCGTTTCATCGTGCGCCCTGTGTACGGCCAACATCTCAAACAGATCCTGATCACCATGGGCGGCATGATTATCGGCGAGGAGCTGATCAAAGTAATCTGGGGTCCGCAACAGATTCCGCTCGCATTGCCGGAAGGCATGCGTGGCTCCCTCCTGATCGGTGAAGCGGCAATTGAAAAATTTCGTTTGGTCGCGGTGGTGGTGGGACTCATCGTTTTTGGCGTGCTGGCGTGGACCTTGGGACGTACCAAATTCGGCCTGTTGATTCGCGCCGGGGTGCAGGACCGCGAAATGGTCGAGTCGCTGGGCTATCGCATCCGCCGATTGTTTGTGGGTGTGTTCGTGGTCGGCAGTGCGCTGGCCGGCTTGGGCGGCGTGATGTGGGGCATGTACCAACAGAATGTTTTTCCGCAGATGGGTGCGCAGGTCAATGTGCTGATCTTTATTGTCATCATCATCGGCGGTTTAGGCTCTACCGGCGGCGCATTGATCGGGGCATTGCTGGTCGGGTTGATGGCCAATTACACCGGCTTTCTGGCGCCCAAAGTGGCGTTGTTTTCCAATATCGCGTTGATGGCGCTGATATTGCTGTGGCGCCCGCAGGGCGTCTACCCCGTCACCAGCCGATAGGCGAATTCATGTTGAGCCGATTGATATCCCACGACCTTCCACGCAGCCGATTATTGGCCGTGCTGCTGGTGGTGTTGTTGCTGGCGCTGGCGTTTGCGCCGTTCATTTTCCCAGGCGTCAAGGCGCTGAGCGTGGCGGCCAAGATTCTGGTGTTCATCGTGTTGGTGGGAAGTTTTGATTTGCTGCTGGGCTACACCGGCATCGTTAGTTTTGCGCACACCATGTTCTTCGGCATTGGTGCATACGGTATCGCGATTGCCTGCTCGCGCTATGGCGCGACGTGGGAAGCTATCGCGATTGGCGCGGCGGGTGCGCTGTGCCTTTCGTTTGTGTTGTCACTGGCAGTGGGACTTTTTTCGCTGCGGGTAAGAGCCATATTTTTTGCGATGATCACGCTCGCGGTCGCATCTGCTTTCCAGACATTGGCGTCGCAACTATCAGAGCTTACCGGTGGCGATGATGGCCTGAATTTCAAGCTGCCCGATATGCTCTCCGGCGGATATTTGTTTATGCAGGAACCGATCTTCGGGGTCGCGATCAGCGGACGCTTGTTTTGTTATTACCTGCTTTTTGTCATCGCACTGGTGCTGGTGTTGTCGATGCTGCGCATTGTCAATTCGCCGTTCGGCCGGGTGCTGCAAGCAATTCGCGAAAATGAATTTCGCGCTGAAGCCATTGGCTATCGGGTCGTGGTGTACCGCACTATTTCGAGTGTGCTGTCTGCCCTGTTTGCCACGCTGGCCGGGGTGATGCTGGCGCTCTGGCTGCGCTACAACGGGCCTGACACCTCGTTGTCATTCGAGATCATGATCGACGTGCTGCTGATCGTCGTCATCGGCGGTATGGGCACCATTTACGGTGCGGCGATTGGTGCGGTGCTGTTCGTGATCGCGCAAAGTTATTTACAAGATCTGCTTAAACTCGGCAGTGAAGCGGCCATTGGTTTGCCATGGCTGTCGGCATTGCTATCGCCGGATCGTTGGTTGCTTTGGCTCGGCGTGCTGTTCGTATTATCGGTGTACTACTTTCCCAATGGCATCGTCGGTCGCCTGCGTTCGCGCGCCCGCGCTCGATAAGCAAAGAGCGGCAATTACACTAGGGAGGGCTGCCGTGGTCGATGCGTGCAAATGCTCGCCGAATCAGATGCCGCGAATTAAATTCATCGGAGCCATCGCCCCACTAAACCCATCACAGCACGCGGCGGCGGCGATCAACGAATAAAAAATCGCCGTTAATTTTTTTTGCTTCGCGCTTGGCGTCTGCCATCGCAAGTGATACTTCTTGGTTGGATTGATAGGCATCCGGACTCACATGCACCACGCCGATGGATAGCGTTGGTGTGGGAATCGCGCGGCGTTTGCCTTCGCGATCAGTAGCGACGTAAACCCCTTCCAATAGATCTTTCGGTGAAAGCAAACCTGAGCGGATGGCATCAAATGCCGCCAATACGGCGTTGAGTCGTTGCTCCCAATCGTCCGACTGCAAATTCACAATAAAGTCATCGCCCCCGATATGTCCTACAAAATCGAGCGAAGGGTCAACCGCCCCGACCAGCGCGAGTGACAACGCACGAATCATTTCGTCGCCCTTGCGGTACCCATACAGATCGTTAAACGGCTTAAAGTTATCGATGTCGACGTAGGCAGCGACAAAGGGAATGTGGGCAACCAGCAGGCGGTCAATATGCTGGTCGATCGGCACATTGCCGGGCAGCAAGGTCAATGGATTGGCATAGCGCGCGGTGCTGATCTGAACCTCGGTCAGTGCGCGCACCAGCGCTTGCCCGCTGCCCATGCCGATATACGATTGATTGGCCGTGATGATAAATCCAGAGGCCAAGTGTCGCCGATCGAGCTCAGTTAGCTTTTCACTCAGCGCCGGGATAGACATGCCGGCCTCGACAATCAACGGGTCATTGTCCATAAACAGTGCACACGGACGTTTGTCGTAGAGCTCATGTCGATACGGCCGGGCAAACTCTTGGATAAATCGCGCGCGGCGAACAATACCCACCGGAATGCCGTTATCCACCACCGGAATGGCCGCCAGGTTAGCGTCTTGGTTAAATCTATTCATGACGATTTCATTCGCAGTGCTCACCGCCAGCGGTACTATTGGCGTCGAAAGCTCACCGACTTGTGAATGGTTGGCGGTCTGATTGACTTGAGATAAGTCGTTTCGGAAAAGCGCGATGCGCCGGGCACCCACAATATTTTTCACCTCATCCGATACACCAGCGTTAGGGGCGGCGGTCGGACGGCAAAGGAAGTATCCCTGTGCGTAACGGATGCCCAAATCGCGTATTGCCAACAATTCTGTCTCGGTTTCAACACCCTCCGCAATGACCGTGGTTCCAGTGGTTTCGCCAATTTTTACAATCGCGCTAACAAACTGTAGTTTGAAATGATCGTGGTCGATGCCGGAAATAAATCGACGATCAATCTTCACGTAAGCCGGGCGCAATTCAAGCCATAAGCGCATGCTGGCGTAGGCCTCGCCGAGATCGTCGAGCGCGATCCTAAATCCCATGGCGCTTAAAATGGTGAGACTTTTTTTGATTTCGCCGAGATCATCGATCGGCTGTGATTCGCCGATCTCCAAGACGATTTGTTCGGGACGCAAATTAGCTTTGCCCAAAAACGCAGAGACCAAGAAGCTGGTCACCTCTGGTTTTATCAGGCTGGAGGGCAAAATATTCACGAACAGCTTAGTCTCTAAGCCGAGTTGCGCAAAGCCATGCACCACACACCGACGCGCGTTTTGGTCGAGCTTGGTATCCAGTCCTACGGCGGCGGCTGCGGGGAAAAGCGTCGAAGGATGTTCCCATTTGTGATGCTTGCCGCGAATCAAGCCTTCGAAGCCGTAAACAGTACAAGTTTTGAGGCACACAATCGGCTGGAATACCGGCGTCAGCTGGTCCTGAGCGATTGCGATTTCAATCGGCGGGGGCGCAGAATGAAATGTTGAGAGAGAAGTACGGTTAGCGACCATCGAACTTTGTATCTTACCGCGCCTACGTGACGAAGCCGTGACAGATAAACAACCAAACCTAGTCTGCTTTATCGGCAGGCCTAACAAAATCTATTTCGTCAAGATTAGAATTTATGTGGTCTGGTCATCACCTCGCTAGAAAAAAAAGCGGAGTGACGCTGCCGCTTTTTCGACGGTGCCGAGATCTGTTGCTTTGCTTTGCGGGGAGGGTCAGTTCAGAAACTCGTTCGCGGATCAAAAGAATTTGAAGCTAGATTTACCAACCTATAGCGACAATGACCTGTCATAAATCTGCAAACTAGAGTAGCGACAATTAAAAGTGGGTGTAAATCTACTCCTCAAATTTCTCAATTCAATCAGCAACACATACGAAAGAACCCAAATGAATAATCGCGTTCACACCCTTGCTCTTGCCGCCGCACTTGCAGCCACGTTTTCTGCTTGTGCTGATATGAAAGTCACCCCATCCGGCCCGGTGCCTGAAGTCAGGATTGCGCAGGCACCAAACCCAGACGCAATTCTTGCAGATGCTGTACGCGCTGAATTGGCCAAGATGAACGCGAAGGATGTCAGCGCGGCCGTTAAAGCCGGTGAAGTTACCTTAAAGGGCTCCGTTAAAGATGGTCAGCAATTAGTTCAAATTGCGACCGCTATTCAGAAAATGCCGGGGGTTAAGGCAGTGATTCCGGATGTTGATGTTAAGTAATTAATTTTGACCGGTTTGAATTCTTCGCGAAGGTGAGGGCGACCACTTTGTCGTAAAAATGCCCGCCCTCAGATACGCAGGGTGGGCAATGTGTGGACAAGATCGCGACGATTCAATCGTCTCGCTTGCCTTTGTTTTTCTTCTCTTTATCGTGGCCTTTCCTTTTGCCTTTCCCATTGTTTCCTCGATCGTCATCGCCGTCTTCGTGCTCACTGCGATAGCGCGGCGCATAGACGTTTTTGTACCAATTTTCCTGCACGAAATAGACCGGCTGGCCGCACGCATTGTATTTGCGACAATGTTTGCTCCATTTTTTTTCATGACCCGGCGGAACACGCAGGTAAAGCGGCTGAGGAGCCACGTTAACGGGTGCCGGGTTGACGATGATGGGCTGAACATAAATCAGCTGTGGCGGTGGCGCGTTCAAGAGGTCAATGCGGCCATAAAATCCGGGCTGACCAATATTGATCGAGACGTTCACGTCGGCTGCTATGGCTGAACCCGCTAAAGTGGTGAAGACCACAGCGGTCAAAAGTTGTTTCATTTTTCTTACTCCATTTTGGCTCGTCATCACTAAACGTTTGAATCGCTTTCGGGATGACCGCGCACCGCGTGCTGCTAACGCATTTAATCAAAGCAATTCGATCATCACGGATCAATACGAACAATTGGAAAAGTGCGCGGGGCGAAGTACAAACCGGGCTTTCTCAAATAAATACCGCCGCTATAATTTCACTAAGGACATCACTGCACGCGTCTTTATTGGCACCTGATCCAATGCTGCGCAAAATTCAAAACAATAAAATTAATTTTGAATATACTCAGTAAATAATAAATTAGTTGATATGCGCTAAGCGCAACATTTGCTCCAGAAATTTCAAATTGATTTTCGCGTAAGGGAAACACGCAAGCTAGATGCGCGGCACAGCAGTCGAAAATAAAAAAATATAGTCACAGAGCGTTGTTTGTCAGGGGAAAAAAATGAGGCAAAACCTCGTTCTTCGTACGGCTATTGCGCAGCTGCTGCCGACACTCTGTTCGCCCATTGATGACCACACGCTCACGTGTGCGCGCGCGTCATCAAGAACGGCCGCGACTATTGCCACCCAAGATGCCCTGATCGATTGGGTGCGGCAACCACTACGGGCGTTCATTCCCCACCAATCCACCGTGCTCGGTTTTGGCCGTATTCATTTCGATGGCTATGCGGTTGATCGCGTGTTGTGTGTGGATATTCCGCCGAGCTTTACCGCTGATCTCAAAACCCCAATGGGCGAAATGCAATGCAACGCGCTGGACCGCTGGATTCAAACACGTCAACCGCAAATCATTGAGACATGCGACGCCAACGACCTCACCGACCAAAAATGGCGGCAGAGTTTGAACCGGCACAGCATTAAAAACGGTATCGTTGATGGCATCGTCGATTTTCAAACCAGCCGGATGGTGTTTGCGTTTTTACTTAACCTGGCCGACGTTACTGAACATGCCAAAGACCTCGCCCACGGCGCATGCACGCATTATTTGCACGACGCATGGCAACGCATCAGCGAATCCGAAATGCTGGCGCGCGCGTCGCGTGCACAGCACCCACTCTCGCCCGCAGAACATCAAGTGCTGACGCTATTGCGCTTGGGTAAAACCAATTGGGAAATCGGCCACATTCTGGGCAAGAGCGAGCTCACGGTTAAAACCCAGCTACGGCGGCTGTACGTCAAAACCGGCACGTCGAATCGCACCCAGCTGAGTTTGCTCATCCCCTGATCGCGGGATGGCTGTACTCCAATCGGGGTATTGCGAGCCCGAATTCAAGGGGCTAAGCTCGTTGCAACGTGATTCGGCAAGAATTGCTTCGCACGTAAACACGTGAGAACAGAAACGCAAACCCTAATATCGACAGGTGTTTACAAGCATTTATGCTTGTAACTGCCCATCAATGCTAGTGTTTTATTTTCGCTGTAACAGAAAACGATCGTAATCCGACATCAGCCACAACATTGTTGAGGCAACTTTTCTTGCCGGCTGTGTTGGCACGATGACTCACTCCGAGTTGTTTTCATTGCCGCATGTCTGCTGGTTAACCGCCCTTAATAACCGCGCTAGGAGGCCTTACATGCCCACCAATGTCTATGCCAAAGCCCAACCGATGCGCATTCAGGCGCGCAAAGGTTCACTCGCTGAAAAGCGCTATTTGCTGACCAGCGCCTTGCCGGAACCGATGCCGATACCGAAGGCTATTGCCAAGGGCATCAGCCCGTCAGTGATGGACGATCTGATTTATCACGGCGGCAAAGTGGTGCCGCAGATGGAATTTCAAAACGTTTATTTGGGCGGCCCGGATTCGTGGCAAGCGAGTGATATCAGCGCCATTGACACGGCCATTAATCTGGCCATGACTGATCGGCGACTCAACAACGTGATGGTGCAATATTTTCCGGGTGCAGCCGTGTCGTGCGATATGCGCAGCTCGTTCATTCTTGACGATGTCAAACCGGCGCGGCTCGACGAGCCCGATGTGCAGGCAATTGTCACGAGCTTGTTTGATTCACCCAATATGATCAGCAAAAAAGATTTAGGCACGACCATCTTTAATTTGATTCTGCCCGCCGGTACGGTATTGGCGCTAGGCAGCAGCAACTCAAAAGAAGGTTTGGGTGGATATCACGGCTCGCTGCACATAAATCGCGCCGGTAAAAACATCACGCTTTATTACTCGGCCAATGTGTATTCGCAGGTTTTGGATAGCGGTAGAGAAAATGGCATTGTCGCGTTTAACCGCCCGTGGAAAAACGTCGTTGGCACGCTCTATCACGAGATCAATGAGTTCCGCACGGATCCCGATGTCAACGATGCGATTGCAAAAAACAGCAACGATTTTTTAGGCTGGAATTCGCGCAAGGGGCAAGAGGTTGGTGATCAGCCCATTTTTGTGGCGACCAATCTGAGTCAGGTATTTAAAGAAGTCAAAAGCGCAAGCAGCGCAAAGCGTTTACCGATTCAGTTCATGTATTCGAATGCGGTGCATGGACCGGAGGGACCAATCGCGGCACCGCATAAATAGACCCGAAAATAAACACCAGCTAGTCACAGCAAAAGCGAAGGAGCCATCATGCCCGTACGTCTAAACCAGCCTTTGTCCGACACACCGAATGCCGATGAAAATGTCATGCTCAGCAACCTGCAAGGAAATATCCTCAAGGGGCATGGTCGTGATCGAACCGCACATATCTTTTTAAGGTTCAAGCCGGGCAAAGCGGCCGTGGCGCGCGCGCGTGCATTCTTACGCAGCTACGCCCGAAAAAAATTGATGAGTGCAAGCGATCAAATAAAGGCCGCAGCCATTTTTAAACGCGAGGGTCCCGCCAGTCGCAACCCGCTCGTCAACCGTGCTTTCATCAGCATCGTAATATCGCGAAGCGGCTACACCGCGCTTGGTATTCCCGCTTTGGATACACCAAACGAACCAGCGTTCAACGCAGGTTTAAAATCGCGACAGCAAACACTACAGGATCCGCCGGCGAGCAAATGGCATACCGGTTATCGCGGCGAACTACACGCGATGATATTGATCAGCGGTAGTGCGGTATTGCCCACCGATGAAAAGTCAGCGCTCGTTGAAACTGAGATTTCCAAATTGGTTGCCGCGGCACCCAAGGCGGCAATTAGCTTCGTTGGCATCGAACGCGGCCGCGCTTATCGCAATGCGAATCACGATGGCATTGAGCATTTTGGATATGTCGATGGTCGTAGCCAGCCGCTCTTGACGGAAGCTGATATCAAGAGTGAATTAAATAATGCCGGAGCGGTGAATTGGGATCCGGCATTTCCGTTGTCGCAGGTTTTGGTCAAAGATCCCGCGTCGGCTGATCCCAATATTTTTGGATCGTATTTTGTGTTTCGCAAGCTTGCACAAAATGTGAAGGGCTTCAAGGCTGCGGAAGAAAATCTGCAAACACAGCTTGAGACACTCGCAAGCAGTGCGGGCAAAACGTTTCCAAAAGAGCTGGCCGGTGCGATGATTGTGGGACGCTTTGAAGACGGCACGCCGGTGGTATTGCAAAGCAACGATGGCCTTTCCGGGCCGGTGAATGGACCGGTGCGCAACAATTTCGGTTTCAACGATGATCCCAATGGTTTGAAGTGCCCGTTTCACGCGCACATTCGCAAAACCAACCCACGCGGTGATTCTGTCGCACTCGGCGCCACGCTCGCGTCTGAACGCGGTCATATCATGGCGCGTCGTGGGATCACTTATGGCAATCGGAAACAAAACGGCGGTGAACTGCAGGGTAGACCCAGCACGGGTGTGGGCTTGTTGTTCATGGCGTACCAAGCCGATATCAGCCGACAATTTGAATTCACCCAAGCCGCATGGGCCAATAACGAAAACTTTGTGCGACCCGGAACCGGCATCGACCCAGTGCTTGGCCAGAGCAACGTACAACCACCGCAACCGCAGAATCACCGTGCCGGCTGGAACGATGCCGGTGCGCCGGTGGCATCGTCACTATTCGCAAACTTCGTTTCGCTAAAAGGCGGAGAATATTTCTTTGCGCCGTCCATCGCATTTTTCTTAAAGTTATAAATGCGTGGTTAACGAAGGAGTCGACCGACCATGACTTCCACTCACTTACATTCGCATGACGCGGATAAGATCGCATGGCACGCAAGCCATGTGAACCAAATGCTCGCAACAAACCAAATGCGCGATTGGCATACGGCTCACTACGCGAGCCAGATTCGTTCCACAATTTGCATAATCGCGATGTTGGCCGCCTGTTTCGCCTGCATGGTGAGTTTGAGCGGTTGTAACGAACCGCCGCCGCCGCCGCCGCAAACATTACAAGCGATCGCCAATAAAACTGCGCCACGTTGGGTTCACCAAAACCAGCCGCACGCGAAAGTGGCGTTGGTATTCGTACACGGTATTTTTGGCGACACGATGGGCACTTGGACGAATGCAAACGGTACAACTTTTTTTGATATTTTGCGCAAAGACCCCAAGCTGGAAGCGGGCGTCGATATGTTCGCGTTTGGCTATACGTCTGAGATGTTTAAATCAGGCTCGCTTGATATTCAAGAGGCCGCCAATAAGCTGAATGAGCATCTGCAATATCACAAAGTAAATGATTACCCAGCGATTGTTTTTATCGCGCACAGCATGGGTGGTTTGGTGACCTTACGCCATCTACTCGCGCAGCGTGAGCAGCTTGCGAAGGTACCGGTATTGATCCTGCTTGGCACGCCACAAGAAGGCGCGCAGATCGCGAGCATCGCTAAATATGTGATGAAAAACGACGCATTGTTACAAATGATGCCGGCAGATCGTGATGGATATCTACGTAATTTGAACGACGAATGGCGCAGTATCAAAGCACCTGCCAGGCGCCCTGTGATCCGTTGTGGCTACGAAAAGCAAGCCACTTTTGGCCAGATGATCGTGCCGTGGTCCAGCGCCACACGGTTTTGCGATGGCGCGGCCAGCGCGCTTGCAGCAGATCATTTGGGCATCGTCAAACCGGCCGGGCCGGAAGATGATGCGGTAATTTTAGTAGTGAATGCGCTTAACGAGTTTGTGATTGGCAAGACGCTCGCCGCTAAACTAGAAACGCCCGATTTCATTCACGAAAACGATCAATTCATTTTCAAACTCAGTAACGCCTACGCAAAGCAAAAAGCGCGTGTCATCAACAGCGGTGCGCAACCGCTTAAATTTACCATTGCCGAAGTATCAGACCCGGGCCTTTCGGTTTGGCCCGACGACACACCGCGCGAATTGGGCGGCAACGAATCAAGTGATTTGCGGTTTGGCTTAGCTTATGGCGCAAGCGAAACGACCTATACGTTTGTATTGAAGTCAGATATTCCCACCGAGCAAAAAGTGACGGTCAAAGTGGGCGACATTCAAAAAATCGCCGCGCAACAAGAGCAACTTGCTACCGAGGTTGCGGCAGGACTTACCACGTTTGTATCGGATCCTGTGAGAAAACTGGTGTGGAATAAAGCCAATACGCCGGAAGCAGACGTTCACGAAGCGATCGTGGAGGAATCGCGTCGGCTTGTCGCTGAAAAAAACCCTTCTTTGCCAGTGGTCGGGCAGTGGGTAGTGGCAACCGAATTGCTTAATTCTTTTAATTGGCAAACGCTGGGTCAGCGCGCATTAAAAAAGGTGGAAGTCATTTCGCCGGCAAGCGCGAAATCCATCAATATTCAACGTCTGGCCCAGATAACCGCCACGCAATCAGGAAAGCCGGTATTACAGAAATTGCCCGAGTTTCTACCAGCGCCCGCTCCCGCGCCGCCCACTTCACCCTCAACGTCACCCTCGACCTCGCGCGCTACGCCACCATTCCCCATCACTGAGACGCCGCGCAAAAATAATCCCCTAACAACATCAGCAGCTTCTGCCAATTCGCTCCGACTCGCTACGGAAATGCAAACGGTAACAGCACTAAAACCGTTTGGCCTCAGCTTAAAAGGCGACGTGCAGCTCGCCCAAGGCGACAAAGCGGGCGCGACTAAATCCATTAACGAGGCAGTTGCTATCTTGCCGTCGCCCTCTTTAAAAAAGCGTATTCCGATAGAGACCGCTCAAGCAGTTCAAAAAGTGGAGCCTGCTATAGACAAGACCATGCAACATCTCGAAATTTTGAAAAAAATCGAAGCCAAAAAAGGTTAAGGTTGAAATTAATCGGTTCAATTAAAAGTAATCAGAGGGCATTAGCGCTATTTGCTTTGCAAGTTTCGCAAAACAAATATCGCTAAATCCCGCAGGTGGTCATTCGTCGGTTCGACAAAAATTATCAAGGCGTTGGGTGGTTCTCGATAGTCCAACAGTTGTATTTCCATAAACATAACTTGATCGCGGGTGAAATTAAAACAGGAGCGAGATAATGAAAACGGTGAAAACGGACAGATTGAATTTTGGGTTCTTGACTAGGGTTTTGTTTTTTGCATTGGTGGTGTTTGGCAGCGGCGCGCGCGCTGATGATCATGAAGACCGCAATAAGGGCGATGAGAAGCGGGCCAAGACGCTCTATGTATGGGCAGGCGATCAGGCGCGTGTGGCACCCGATTTTTTAGCGGTTATTAATTTTGACGAAGAGTCAGATGATTACGGCAAGGTGCTCAGGACGGTGCCGATTCCGCCGCCCGGTAACACCGGCAACGAGCCACACCACTGCCATCTGTCGGCTAATAAAAATGTACTTGTCTGTGGCGGCTTGCTTAGCCTGCTAAAAGGCCAGAACAGCATCTTCTTTTTCGATGTCTCAAATGCGCGGCATCCGAAATTCATGTTCTCGGCCAGCGCACCACAGTCGGGCATCACCGATGACTTTCTGCCGCTGGCGAGCGGTGGCTTTTTAGTCACGCAGATGGGTTCGGCCAGCGGCGGCGCACCCGGTCGTTTGGCCGAGTTTGACCGCAACTTGCAATTGGTCAACGAGTGGCCGAATGTTCCGCCACAGGAGGGCTTCAATCCGCACGGTATATCCGCCCGACCAGAGTTGAATCTTATGGTCACGTCGGACTTTATTCTGCCCTCAAGCACGCTTAATGTCGTACCAGGTGACCCGGTATTGCGCGGCTCGATTCGCGTCTGGGATCTGGCGCAGCGGACGATACTGCGGACGGTGGAAATTCCGGAGGCCATTGGCACGATGGATGTGAAGCTGATCCCGGGCGACGTAAAGGCACGTGCGTTTACGGCCGGCATGTTCGACGGAAATGTTTATCTGATCAACACCGCCGCCGGTACTGCAAAAGCGGTCTTCGATTGCGAGACGATTGTGCCGCATGTTGAAGTGCCGGTGCGCGGCGGTATGACGCAACTACTGGCGATGCCCCAGTCTGGCGACCGCCTGATCTTCGGCTCGTTCCAGGCAGGACAAATCGGCATGCTCGACGTGAGTGACCCGGAGCATCCTGTGCAGAGCGCCATTGTCAACCTCGGACTCAACGCCGGCCCGCACGACATCGCGCTCACCGACGATGACAAGCGCCTCGTCGTCAGCGATTATTTTCTCAATGAAGACGATTTCGGCAAGATCCATTTTGAAGGCGACCATCATGTCCACGTCATCAAAGTCTTCAAACATCGCCTCGAATTGGATCGGCGCTTTGATGTCGATTTCAACACCGCCTTTGCCACTGGACCAGCCCGTCCGCATGGGCTGGAAATGAAGTGAACGGCTTGGAGACCATGTCGGTTCGGTAACAGGTCCATGAAAAAAGAGGGGGTAGCGTCATTTGTTCAGTGCAAATGACGCTACCCCCTTTATTGGCAAGAAAGGCATCGGAATGTACGCAATAGGAAGCGAATCAATTTGCAGTTTTAAACGGTCGCGCAAAGCTCGCGCGGCCAATTTGATATTCGCTTGCATGCTCCTTTGCATGACAAGCGCCTGCGTGAGCCTGAAACAGTACCGCAGCGAGATAACACCATGCGCGCTCGGATCGTCTGCTGCCGGACTGGCCAAATGCCCAACGGAATCTGACGACTATCCAAACGCAATTGAGGTCGCCAATGACTTCACCCTGGGCTTTGTTGAATTCGATGATCAGGGTTGGCTGTATGGTCCGAAGGGCCGCGAGCTCATGCGGACGGTGATGAAGAAATTAGTAGACGAGGCGGCGTCGGCCACCGAAATCACGCTGGTGGTTTTTGTTCATGGTTGGAAACACAACGCGCAGAGCAGCGACCCGAATGTTCAGGCGTTTCGCGGCATGCTTTCAAACATAAAAGCGGGGGACCCGGCCAGAAAAGTTTTTGGCATTTATGTGGGGTGGCGGGGCTTGGCGGTGGATGGTCCTGATCTGATCAGGAGCTCGACATTGATTGACCGAAAATTTACCGCCGAACATGTCGCAAAAGGATCGGTGCGAGAGCTCTTCGCGCGGATCCAACATTTTCAGCTCAACTACAGCAAAAAGGACAAAGAGAACGACCTCGTGAGTGTGGTGATCGGTCACAGTTTTGGCGGGCTGATCGTTTATAACGCGATGTCACAAGTCCTGTTGAATAACGCCGTGGATCCCGACCAAGATGATGGCAAAACCAAGCCAAAAATAGTCGACCCTTTTTTCGATATCACGTTGCTGATTAATCCTGCATTCGAGGCTTCAAGATACGAGCCATTGCATCAAGTCGCGCAATGCCGAAAATTTGCCGACGGCCAGAAGCCGGTCTTTATGTCCTTAACATCAGAGAACGATTCCGCGACCGGATTTCTGTTTCACGCCTATCGGCGCGTTGTCACAACGTTCTCTAAATATGTTGATCCCACGCAGACAAATGCGGACAAGCAGACAAAAGCAGGGGCGATGGTGAGCCAAAAAGACTACGAGGAAGAGGCCGACCGGAATACGGTGGGCTATGTGGAACGATACCGAACCCACAGCCTATATTTCGACGACGGCGCGGCTCCCGCGCCGCCTGAAAACCTGAACGAGTTCATGTGTGCCAATGTGTGTAGCTCGGGTGCGGCGGCCTCATTAATCAGGCCGACCCCTAACGCGGCAATCAAAATCAAGACCGGAGATGGACATGTGATGACACTGAATCACGAGCCGCGAGAGAGCTGCGATCCGAACAACCCGTTTTGGGTGGTGAAGGTCGACAAACGGATTATTGACGGTCACAACGGTTTTTATAGCCAAGACCCAGACAAGAACTATTTAACCGAATTTGTAGCGTACCAAGTCAATCAAAAAACCAAGGAACGCAAGGTGGCGCCTAAACGGCTTTCAAAACAGATGCAATGAGCTAATACGTGATTGCCGATGGGGGAGGGTGAAACTCGCTGGAGTTCGCTTGCACGAGTTCCGTATTAGGCTGCAAGACACCGCATCATTCAAAAATGTAGGGACATTTTCGATAATTTACGGTGAATGTGGCTACAGCGCCTCCAACGCACTTTCTTGGCCTATCTTTTCGGCGCTCCGACCAGCGCGCTTAACGCCGTTGCGGTCGTAAAAATCGCATGTTGGTCAACGAACAATGCGCCTGAATTGACTTTTATACTTGGCTGCAAACAATCTGGATTTACCAACCGCAACCATGCCGATGAAGGCCAAGATCCGTCTTCTCGTTGCCGCGCGATCAGATCGGCACTTAATGCTCCGCGCACACGACTTTTTTCGTAAGTCGCCGGGATTGACAGCAACGCCAGCGCAATTTCAAAGCTGTTTGTTCCGACACGACTTCGGGTTGGGATTCCGCTTGGAACTTCGCTATGAATTTTGCTAGTAACGGCGTCGTCTACTCTCCGGTGCAGCTCTCTAAAGCAGGTCTCAGTCGCATCACAATAGCGTGGCGTCACCCACCAATAGTGCGGGGGTCTGCGACCGTGTTGCAGCGTTTTTACAAGTCCGGCGACTCTTTGGCTCCACGTTGCTGGCGGCAGGCAGCCTTTGAGCGCAGCCCACGCCGTAAAAGTAATTTCAAGATGCGCGGATTCCCAACCGCCCCCGTGTCCGGTCTCTTTTGGATAGGTGGAGAACAACCCGTCTGTATCCATGCAGCTGAGTAAAAACTTGATGGCGGTTGCGGGCAGCGTGCGACCGTGACGATGAAGCGCTAACAGGCTGAGTGAGGTTGAGTCCGCATCGGCTTCTATTTGTCGGTTGTATCCCCAGCCGCCGCCAGAGCTTTGCGCGGTCTCAAGCCAGTCAAGCGCGTCGCTGATGCGCTGACGTAATTCTGAATTTACCAAGCCAGCGTGAATATCTGCAAGACGAAATAAGACATATGCCGTCACCCAGCTATCGGACTCACCCACCGGTAGCCGATAGTCAGTCCAAGCCTTACTCTTGGCTTGCCGGGATAAAAAGTCCAGCCCCCGCTCGATTGCTGCAACGCGATTGGACATCGCTTTTGTAGCGCTTCGCCGCGGAGAAGCCAATGCTTGTAGTGGCCATTCAATCGCGGGTTCAGCATAGACATTGACGTGCAACGAACGGTCCGGCTCGCTGCCGACGCCGACAAATCGAAGCGGCGTTGGCTTATCGTCCGCATTCTCGATGCCCAACGATTCAAACCAAGTATCAATACCGGCGTTGTCCTCCACGATATGCGCAATCGCGCGGCGCGTGCCTTCAGCTGCGTCCGCGCATTCATAGCCTAGTTTGTTTAAAGCAATGTCTGTCTTAATTGAAACGGCACCGCTTTTTAGATGGAACTCCAAGGCCACCACAAACGTGCCCTCTGGAAAATTCTTCATGCCATCAGACGGAAAAGAATCCAACAGGGATCGAATTGCCGGCGTGTGGAAGGTATAGCCTGTTTCGCTATACCAATTTTGGAGCCATGACAAATCCACCCGACCCGACCGAAAATACACTTTCATACGAGTGGGCTCACTGCTTTTGCCGAGGTCAACAGTGAGCCCCACCGGCCAAGAGTCTTTGGAGACCATGCGCGACAGCTCGCATAGCGTGACCAAACAATCGGGGTGAGACGTCTCGCGAAGGATGTGGCCTATCGTTTTCCAGCGATCGAGCGGGCGGCCGCGATTGATATTGAAATACGGCTTGATCACCGCACGGGTATTGTCGATACCAATGCCGAACCACATCGCACTGCGCCAATGAATGGGTACTTTAATGTTTGTTGCGAGCAATGGAAGGAGGAACGAATCAAACCAAAGCGCGTTGGGAAAGTCGAGCACGGCACGCGCCTGCATCAGGCGTTCCTGCGAGCAAAACAATCGTTGGGCAACAGAGGTATGTGGATAGCCACTTTCGCAAACAAATCGTACGCTGCGCGGGCCAGCGCCAAAACTTTGCGACCACTGGAATGGCAGACCATTCGCATTGATTGACGACAGTCCACGATAGGGAAGGATCGCCGCATCAGCCAGAGACTCCGTGCAAAACGTATCAAAAAGTGAACCGGCCATCTCGGCGCGATCTGCCGAGAGGCCCGCCCACCGACACTGATTCGCGAGTTGAGCGCGAACCAGATCGTAAAGCCGATTGGGATGATCTCCCGTCACAGCCGTTGCACGATGTTGATTTGTCCGTCGCGGCCTTTTACACCCGGACGTCCGTTGCTGCCTCTTCCACCTTGCGGCCCGGTTGAGCCCACAACGCCACCCCCACTACCGCCGCGACCGCCGCCGCCGCCATTTCCGGGGTCGCCACCCAAACCTTCTTGCCCGCCCGCGCCGCCCTCTGCATTGCCGTTCAGTGTCCCAGTTACGATGCGGTTTGCGTTGACGGTAATACTGCCGCCTTTACCGCCGATGCCACCCAAAGCACCGTTGCCGCCGTTGCCGCCAGCACCGCCATTGCCCGGGCTGCCCATTGCATCGCCCGAGTCTGCCGCATCACCGCCATCGCCACCTTGTTGGCCATCACCACCCCGGCCGCCGTCGCCGCCGCGCCCGCCGGTACCGCCGCGGGTATCAACATCGATGCCAACGATAAAGTCATTGACTTCAATAATGATGTCGCTTCCGTTACGCGCGTCCTGCCCGTTTTGGCCATCGCCACCACGGTCGCCCGAACCCGGAACAGCAGACCCATCCGGCATGCGTGCCCCGCCGCTTTGGCCGCCACCAGGCGGGTCGTCACCGTTCCAGTGATCCACTCCATGTGCGCCTTTGGCGGCTTGGGGCGGCATGACCCCGTTGCGCCCGGCGTCACCGTTTCTTCCATCATCACCACGTGCATTTACGTTTGGCATGTTTCTTCTCCTTAATAAAATCGATTGAAAATCAGACGCGCGTCAGGGCGATGCCCGCGAGAACCGCGGAGGCGATATCGCGCTTTACCCACGCACCGATCTTTCCTTCCATGGATCGTGCCCGAAAGGTTTTGGGGCCTTTGCAGTCGAGCCGACCGCTACCGTAGAGCCGAATGTCGCGCGCCAGAACGGCGTGAATATTCGGTGCGAACGTAAGGATCGCCCGATTCTGTACTTCGATATCTTGGATCAGCGCGATGCTGATCACGGCCCGGGTCTTTTCTAAAAAACGGTCCGTGACCGATTGATATAGCCGCAAGATTGCGGAGTCCTGGCCCTGCACGATCAGCTGCAGCGCGTCGCGTGCTTGTTGGGATGCGCGCCTTTGAATTTCTGGGTCTTTGTGATCAAGATCTTCAACGCTGGGAATGGACTCTTGCAGCGTCGGCGGCAAGCAGCAATTGTTGTGGGAGACTTCTTTTGAATCCGCGCGGATGCTTACGCCGATAAATTGGCGTAGCTCTTTCGTGGACTTTGGGCGGACTTGCCGGATGAAATTCGAGCAGGATTTTGACTCTGCTGAAATGGTTATTGCGTTACCTTCTTCGACCACTAAATCATGGCTGCCGGTCATCGATTCAGATTCATTCATGGTTTCTCCATATTTGCGCAAGCGGGGTTAGCGACGTGCTCTGTCGCAGCATTTATAGGGCGCGGTTGGACACCCACGAAATGCATCGGGTTAAGAGCAACAAGCTGATTGGTGCTCTCACAGATTAAAACGAGAAGTAAAAAACGAATCCGACACGAAAAATAATTTTTTATTCGAATCGTGTTGAGCGGATCGGGCATGTATAGCGCGTTAGCGACCCGCGTCTGCCCTCCGAAAGCAGCATCGCGCAGTTGCGACGAGCGGAGTCTTTTTGATGTGCTTCAACGTGACTCGCGCGCCGGCTCGCCATGTACTCCGGAACTGCGTGAGAAATGAAAGCCGTTAGCGGGCGGGGTTATTCAGGCAGAAATGGCCGAAAAAGCCCGCCAGTGAACGAGTTCTCAGGGCGAAAATGCGAGATACGTCTTTACGCTCAGCCGCTTGGGTGGCGCAGCTTTCTTAATCAAACGTTACGAGATAGCAAGCCTTGCAAGCAGGGCACTCGTGCTGTTGAGTGCCATCAGCCAGTTCATCAAAAATCGTCCGCATGCCACACCAGCGGCAGGTCTCCGGCTCATCGCCGCCCAAGTAAATCACGTCGTCCGATGAACCCGAATCCGAAGCGGACTGAGCATTTATGGGCTTCATGAAAACCGCCCCACAAACGTCACGGGATCAAGCACACAGTGCCGTTCAACCGAATCAGGTAGATCAAACATTTTCGGTGCCTTTCGGAAATCAAACAGCCGGTATAAATGGAATGCGTCTTTGTGTTCTTTTGAAAACGCCAATTCATTTCGGGTGATGAAAAATGGCGTTTCCTTTCCCCATGCCGTAGTTTTCACTTCAATAAATCGCGGCGCACCATCGAGCTCGAATGACGCCACATCAAACCCTAGGCCATCACCGCGCGCAACTGCCGCGTGTTCGACCCTATCCGCAAGCGCCTTCTGGCCCGCGTCATGCAGGCGCCGTTGCTCAAACAGCACCACAAATTCTTCACCCGCTTTGCCGAGCGAGCGATTGCGCGCCTCGCGGTCCAGATAGTCTCGTTTGAGTTGCGGCTTGCCGATCGCATAGTACGGCGCGCGCTGTTCCTGCGCGGATGGCTGCACGCGTGGACGCTCGACCATCACATCGGCAATTGACGTTACCAGAGGGACAACAGCCGGTTGATCCGCTGCGCCCTCAGCCGCAAGATCAAACTGCCGATCACGCATGATGCGCTCGGCAACCACCTCCGCTAACAGCGCTTGGTAATTTCCACTTGGCTTGTATCCCGGGATGTTCTGCCAGCCATGCTCCATGAGAATCGCGCTGATGTTTTGATGCTTGAATTCAATCGCCGCTTCCGTACGATTGTTTAGCTTGCGCTGAAGCGCTTTGCGGTGCGTGGTCTTGTTGTAAGACTGGCCCGCTTGCTCCAATAGCCACATGTGCAGCTAGTCTGCGACGGTGGCTTCGACTTCTTCGAGGGACCAAGAGTTTGGCAATGGTGGCTGATAGCTAAGCGTGGCCTAGCCTAGCCTAGCTAACGATGGTCGCTCAAGTAATCTACGACCAGAGCCTGTAATGAATATTGCCCGTCTGTCGCTTATTATTTGAGTTTCTTAACTTTTAAGCTTGTAAAACGGTGTCCCGCTCACAAACTCACCGCCAACATGCGCAGTCTTATAAAGACACTCGTGTAATCCTAGTCCGCGAATTCGAGTCGCTTGCTGCGCAACATCTCCAGTAATGCCCAGCGCGCCAAGTTCCGCCGGAGTGATGTTTGGCACTTTGTGAATGAACCACGTCAACAACGGCTCGCGATAGTCGCTAGCCCCCACCTTGAAGTGGCTCAAATACTGTGAGGCTAGTATGACTCCCACACCAAATTCTCGGCCCTGAAGAAGTACCTTGCGCAGTACATCGAACTCATATTTCATGATGCTATCTGCCTCATCAACCAAAAGGTATGAGTCGATAACTCGTAGGGAGGGGTCTGTGCCCAAATAAGGACGCTTTGGAATCTGGAGCATAGATTCATAGAACATGTTCAACAGAATTGCTACGATCATATTCTTCGTTCTGTCGTCTTGGCCAAGTTGGTCTAGTGCGATTACCACCACGCCGTCAAAGAACTTGTCAAAGCTCTGAGTGTTTGATGCAATCGGTGAAAATAAACCCATATCCACGATGTCGCCAAGGATCGATGATATCGAGTCAGCCCCAGTTCCTATATTTGCGCGATAGTTACTGTGAATATCGTAAATCGTTGGCGGCTGAGTACTACCCTCGCGATCTTCATATGCTTTCTTTACGGCTTGCTTTAACCGATCACGCTGAACATGGCCGAGACCAGAGAAAATCTTATCTAGTACATCAGAAAAGAATTTGAAGCGTCCGAGCCAAGGTGTCAGCGCGTCGCTCGACGCAGAAAGATCGAATAGATTCAGCGGCAAATGCTGCGGACGTACCACCTTGGCACCAGTGGCTTTCACGAATTCGTCAGAGCTGTAGTCCCGTTTGTAGTCGAATATCAGCACTCTCGGTTTAATGCCACGATTGAACTTCGTTCCCTGACTGATCTGGTAGACGATCGATTTTAACAATTGTGTCTTGCCAGTTCCTAAGTCGCCGACCACTCCAATGTTAAGGTGGTTTAACTTGGTGTCGCTAATCACCAGTTCTCTGAGCTCCGGCTTAAAACTGTCGATGGTCTTGCCGATTTGGATGTTGATGCCCAGACTGGCATCGCCGCTGGATGAATTTACTTCTGGGGGCGGTGCACTATGGGCAGCGGCATCCGCGCTGACTGCCGCAGGTGTGTTTCTGCTGTCCGCGATCGAGGGGGAGGTCGAAATAGCAGCTTTCGCAGGCGAATTCGATAGTTGTTGCGGCTGCGATTCAGACCCTGTTGGAGCCGCCACCTCAGTCGGCATAGGAAGGCTTGCGTTTAATACAGGAGGAGGCAACTGCTGCGGCAGTAGATTCCATTTCCCAATCCGGGCCTTTATTGAATCATAGATTTCGTTTGCGTTGTCGAGAACGATCGCCCCTGCATCCTTCCTGCTGAGCACTATGGTTTCCGCGAATCCATCGCCATCGTAGTCTTGCGGCAAACTGTTTGGAGCTCCGTCAATCACGATTAATCGTCCTACTGGGTCAATCTCAAGTGCAATTTCGTCGCTCAGAATCGCGCCCGTTACTCGTAAGTGCAGTGCGGACCAACGCGCGCTACGCCGAAGCACAGACTCCTGTTGGCTATAGACTCTTAGGCCAAAATTCATCATCGACAACATCAAATGCTGAAAGGCTAGCTTCCATATTGTCATCTCCGGTTGATCTGAGCGATCGCTAAGTCGCAACAGCAGTTTTGAAAGCACTCCTGCTTGCTTGAGCGCCTCAAGGGCCGTAGTAGCTGCCATCGTGCTATCACCGCTCCGAAATTTGACTTCTATCGGAGTAACTTTGCACGCCACAGAAGAGTCTGTTATCCGGATTGAAAATACTAAAAGGTCGGGTCGTTGATTTGTGCCAGTCTTGGCGGCTTTGCCTAAGTCAGAAAGGTACGACTTGAATGGATCGACTGGAATGACAAGGTTCATCTCGGTCTGGAGATCCGATTCAGACCACACACTTAAGATGCTCGAGGTGTGCGTGGATGTACGAAATTCGTCCTGCAGCACTCTTGCTGCGAGAAACAGCCCTAAGTCCCCACTCGCCCCGGAGTTACCGCTCGATAGTCCTCTAACTGTTGGAATGCCCCGGCGTGACACCTCGAGCATGAGCTTGGAAACGTAGTCGTTGTCTAGCGTCTTGCATCCTGGGAGATGAGACAGCACGTTTCTAAGTGAATCTTGGTCGACTTCGTTGATTCGCGATAGAAGGTAGTAACCGTTACTATCGCCAGAGCGGCTTGAATACGACGGCAAGTCGTAGTCCCATAGAAATGCGTCAGGCAGCCAGCCGCCAAGAAAACATGCGGGATCCACGGCCGAAGACGACACGGCGGCGTATTGAGTTTTTTTCTCAAAAACCCCCGCGATGGTACGAACACTAGGCGCAAAAACGTATCCGAAGCGCGTCTCGCCGAGATTTTCAATTCTGGCAATCGCTGACATCGTCCAGTCTGCTAGGGCATCGCCAGATGTCGCCGTTGCAAGTCCCATCCTCGACTCACTCAAATAGGCACCATCGTTTGCTGGGAGCTGCTGCCTCACACGGTGCCTGATCAAGCCACCAAATCCAAGTGGCGAGCCTATTTTTGATGGCTCAGCTTGCGGGCCCGAAGTTTCTAGCTGCGCAATGATCGCTAGATCAGGCGTAATGTCGCCGGCTACGCGGTCAAACCAACGTATGGCGTTGCCTGTGTCTTCTGCAAGATTAGAGATGTCCGCGTCCTCAGGCCGTGCAGACGATTTCCGATCATCCAATATTTGGACGAACCTACGCCCAGCAGCTTGCAGTTCTGCAGGGTCACTTTCTTTTTGTGCGTAATGGGCACGACACCAACTCATCAAGCCCTCGTTGCAGGCGTTGTTTTGACCAGAGGCGCTAGCCACTAGAACATTGAGGACCGGCTTTGCAATGAGAAGTTCGCGAACATCCGTCAACGCCCTGTGAACCTGTGACACACTGAATCCGCTTGATATGCCGCCAACCAAGATTCCAAATTCACGATCAAAGGGTGCTTCGCCAGCCGCCCTGTCCAAGAGGCCAAGCTTTTCACCGTTCCACAGAATCGACCAATAGTCGGAACTGCATTCAACGGAAAAGAACACGCGCTCGCGCTTGCCTCCGGAGGCCGTGTGAAGGGGCAAAACCAATGAGTCTGGAACGCAATCTGGATCGAGTATGCTGCCTGCCGGACATGGCGCCTTGCTTTTTGCGAGAAACAAGGACCGCTGCGCCAAACAGTGCCACGCGAATCGGATCGGGTGGAGCGGTGATACAAGTACTGCATCTGGGTCATCGCTAATCGTTTGACCGTCTGATTCAAATCGAGTGACCAGCGAGATATCGACCCAGCAAGCGGTATCTGGGGAGGACTCTAGCCAGTCGAGGTAGGAGCGAATGTATTTTTCGACGGATTGAGCAAAGTGGAGATCAGATCCGATCATAAGCTCGCCAAGTCGGGCGCTTTCTACGAGTCCAGTCTCGTCCTCACCACGGATCACTTCTGCAATGATTGCGCGAGCTTCCAAAAATTCTGCTGGTGGAAGTAGCGAATCTGGCGCGGGGCGCGGGTCGTTCAGAAACTTACCCGCCGAGTAGATCGTATCCGCTCTCGAAGCCCAATTTCTTGGCCGCCAATGATCAGAATAATCTGTGCATAGCACAAGCGGATAAAAGGACTGACCAATGTTGCTCTCAGCCAACATCCAGCTTTGCAGGTCACTAGAGCGGAGTTGTCTATCGATATAGACATCATTAGTCGCTTTACCGCCTTCAGACTGTCGATTTAACGCAATGAGCCGCTCGAATTCGCTACCGCATTTTTGCGAATCGGCTTCGGCAGCCGTGAATACGACCCGAATAGTGTCAACGCTTGGCCCTTCGCCGGCTAGATTCGTCCTCTTGACATCAAATTCGTAGAAGCATTCGGCGTTTGTTTCAACCTCAAAGCCGTATTCGTTATGTGAAACGATAGAAATGGCCGCTCGCTTTTCGGTAACTAGCACCCCGCTCTCGTCAGAGCCTGAAGCGACAAGATCCGCTATTGAGACGCCGTCACGTACGTACAAATCTAGATAGTGCCGCCCTTGCGCGGGCAGCTCAATTGCCGTTTCAAACGCTGCCCTATCGCGGCTGCCGCGCGGCTTCTTCAAAAACGAACTCTTACTAGCGGTGCGCGCACAAATTATCACGCCGGGGTCCCACTGCGCGAGCGAAATGACGCGTAGGTCTGCTTTTTTTACGAATGCAGCATTGGCAAGGCTGGCCGGCTTGACCGTGTAGCGAATTGGGCTTTTGTGCGGTGGTAGACCTGTATCCTCAATTTCTATGACGTCAGTGAGGCAGCGCTGCCATTCAACACGATGCGCTGCGCCTCCAATTTCTCGCGTAATCACCACATCTATGGGCGACGTGATGGTGTCTGGTAGAGAAATGCGTAACTTGACGTCGGACCTTGTGACGGGAGTGATGCCGACAACTTGCGACGTAATTGAGTTGACGCATTCGATTTGTAGCGCCTCTTTGCGTGTTGTCTGTGATTCCAGCAGTTCCGTCCATCGTTCAAGTGTTAGCGTTGTCCACCAAGCTGGCGGCGCACTGATTTCGTTGCCGACGAAAGGCCCGTAGTAGTAGGGAACCGATCGCTCAAGAGCAGTAATGACTTCGCACTTAACCTGTAAGTGGACCAACAAGCTTTCTAGGGCAGTACTTTCGGCGTCACTTTCCGCCCGCTTCTTGATCTGCTCAAGAGCTGGGCGCATACCGTCTCCTAACCTGCCTGCAAGCACTTTGAGAATTTGCATCTGGCTATCTGCATCTATGCCACCATCCTCGCAAGGGCAAAATCCGCACGCCAGCGCAAGCTGCGTTCCGAATGTAGCGCCATGAGGAATTGACCAAAGTCGAGACAGCACCTGCCATGCATGGGTTCGAGCTGGGTCGGCGCGAGTGACTTGATCAGCAGCTTCGATCGCGGCATGAACTAGTGCTCTCGCTTCGTCCGCCGCTTTTGCGACCAGTCCGCCGCGGGAAAGTGCATCGTCTACGAGCTCATTAATAAACTTGTCTTGCATCCAGTCTGACGTCTTCGCGACGCTAGTATTGTTTTTGGCGTTGAGCCCAAAGTCCGTTCTAGTTGACGTTTGTGAGAGCGAGGAATGGCTTCCGGGCGGAATTAAGCCCACAAACATCTTTGAATTTGGTGAATTGCGCATATCCAAAAGATGGCCTTCAACGCAAACGCCCGACTTACCAACAACCGGATTCGTCGACCCAACAGGCAACTTGTCAACCTGAAGAACTACTGGAATTATTTTGCTTTCGCCGGACGCAAGAGTGGCTCGGATCCCGCCTTCCGCCGTTAAACCCTCGAACACAGTTGACAGCAGAAATAGGGGCGGGCCATTGAAGACGGCTCGATACTCCGCGCTATTGCCTTGCAGAAGCGCGACCTGATTCCGGACATGTGCCTCAACTCGATCTTGTATTGCTTTGGCAAGAGTGTTCAATTTTTCGATTCCTGAATAAGCTGCCCAAATGGGGGAACCAAGAGCATGCCGCTCTCGGCATCAGGGCTGTCAAGCACTAAGCCCAGCATGCGCAATGACTTGCCAAGGTCGCTTTCATTTATGCTGTCGACATCGGCCTCGATCCCGTACCAAGATAAGTGATCAGCGAGTCGCTTTATCGAGCGCGGGCCACTTACGTTTCGTAGGCAGCAATGCACAATCGCCAGCACAGCTACTGGCCCCAAAGACAGGACCCAAGGCGAGTTTCTCGCGTCGCTTCGTTTCTTTAGAAAATAGCTTTGGTCGTAGCCGCGAAGCGAATCATTTGTGGTTTGTCGTTGGCCAAGAGTGTAGCGACAGAATTCGAGAATATTTGAGCCAACGCCTTTTTTGCAGAAAATTGTTTTGGCCTCGCTGTCTTGGATTTCCGAAAAACGTTTCCGAATCTCAAGTGCTTCAAAGGCAGCGCGGTGTTTTGAAACTGACTCAATTAGTACCTTTACATCGCTCGTGGAGTTCAAAGACTCAATTGCCACACCAGACTGTTCGAGCGCCCACAAAGTGAGGTTCAGTCCAATTCTAGCGCTAAGGTAGCCCGAAGCGTAGTCCTTGACGCTCGTAATTGCTGCGTTCCCGTATGTAAGGCACCTACTATCGACTGCAAGCAACTCGTCCTTTATTTCCGCTATTGTCCACAGCCTCGGCTCGCCTTCCAACATCGCTGCAGACACTGCTTTCCACAATCTTGAATTCACCTGAGCGAGCCAAATTACGTGAACTGTGATGCCCAGCCGAATTACCGCCTCAAGAAGGCTTATCCACTGTCGCCTCGTCATCGCGTCTTTGGCTTCCAAGATTGAAGCCAAGTCATGAACAAATTGCTTAGCTGGGTACCGGATATCCTGCTTGTCAGCGTCGACTAGTAGAGCATCAGATATATCGTGAAGATCCGTTTCTTCCCATGAGACGTCTGCGCGCCGGCGAATTACAAGTTCATCCTGCAGCCAGCGTGCCCAAATATCATCCTGATCATTTACAGAAAGCGCCTGAAAAAGGCGCGCCCAGAGTTTGTTAGCGGCGTCAATGTTGGGTGACCCCATCACCACCATTCGCTTTATTAGGGCACCCGGATTCCAAGAATTTCCTTTTAACCTTGCTGATCCAGAATACAGCGCGGCATCTGGGACCAACGGGCAGAGTTGAAGAAATCGTTGCGACGATTGTTTGGGTTGCTTCGGGCTTTCAAGCACCCCAGAAAGAACAGTACGCCACGTGTCTGCTTTGACGCGACCAGAAGTCGTAGGTCTAGTCAGGGCCTCATGTGCCTTTTTTGAGAATTCTTTTCCCGCTTTGGGTACGTCGGATTCCGCGTGGTCTGCAAAGCCCACCGCACGATACAACGAGGCCACAGCAACTTCAGCGGTAGAAAATTCGGGGGCAGGCTTTATGCCAAATGCAGAGTTTCCGTAAGCAGGATGTGATTTTGACCAGGGGTCGGCAATAAATTGTTCAATCATCATTTTGTCCTTCCAGACGGGCTAGAAACTTTCCCAGCTCGTGAAAAACGACATCTTTTCTAGTTCCGATCCTAATCTCGCCACCCTCAAGCGATTCACTAGAGCGAACTACCTGCCCCGCAAGTTTCGCGCGGGTTGTGTCAAGAAGAGCGACCACCTCCCTAGGCAGCGCAGCGGGAGACATCCCTCTCTTTAGCTCAAAGACGGACCTATACAGCTCGTAAGTTAGCGGGATCGTTTGCTCGTTCCCACCGGACCCAACGGCAAGAAATCGAAAAGCGACATTGGGGCGCTCCCCGTCTGTCACTTTTTGTATTCGCACCTTTTGCTTTGAAGTGGTCAATACTGCCCTTCTCGCCAAGGGGGGCATTGGTTCGCCAAATGTAGTGTTCAAAACGACCAGAAATTTTTCTTTATCGTTAAGTAGCGACTCAACTTGTTTTGCCGCGTCATGCATGAGGGCGACATCGCCAGCAACAACTTTTTGGAATTGCGCGAGCACTTTTGAATCGCGCACTGCCCCCACGCGAGTGCCGATCGATCTTCGAACCAATCGGCAAGCAAAGTCTCGGGCAAACGCGCGAATTCGAGCAACAGCAGCCGATCGAATTCGAGCGGCCTCACTATCGAGAAGGCGCGCCTCTGATTCCCCAAGGTCACGTAGAAGTTCCACTTCTAATTTTGTGATGCACCTGTATTTGTTTATAAATGAAAGGCCCTCCAATATTGACTGGCTGAAACGCGTATCAATGTCTCTATAAAGAATTGTGGTTTGCTTGCTTAGCTCGACTGGCATGTCTGGGTCCGCGATCGCTGGATCTAGCATGTCGTTTATCGTATCCAGCTGTGACTCGAGCGTTGGGGGCGCTGATCTGGAACGTGCATTCAGGAGAAAAAAATAGAGCCCCATGAGAGCCGCATCCTCCGTAAGCTTTAGGTCAACTAGGTCCGCGCGAAGCTTCCTTATGCCTCCAGTGGGCCATTTGCCAAAGAGTGCGTGCTGATATTGAGCGGCTACCAGTTGATACTTCGAACTGTATTTGTGCTTCGGCGCTGCAGACGCTTGTTGAGATATCAAATTTATCGATGCAGCCCATCTGCAAGGGTGGTAGCCATTTGTGAAACTGTTCGGCGGAATTCCCGCTAAGAGGTATGAGTACAAGGAAAATAAATCTCGAAAGGTCCATCGCTTTCCGCTTGCAAGTTCATAGCGACGGAGTGTCGCGAGAAGCGCTGAACGGTGCGGTTCTCCTGAGAGTTGTTGACGGCTATTACAGAAGGGACATCGATCTCCCGCGGGGCACGATCCGTGTTTTGGCCACTTGTCCTCGTCGATTGCCACGTTGAGCAGCTGAAGGGCGGTGGAAGGCGCTGCCTCGTCAAGTTCCGCGTCACCAACCAACGACTCAATATCCATTGGCCAAACTGCTACGGCTGGGAATCCGTCTAAAGGCCAGCATGCTGGCGCATTTGGGCCCATTCCAACCGAACGCACGACAGTTTCTAAAAACTGCCTCACCATATCTAACCCCTCGTCCGTGGCCAAAATCAAGGCGTCATCTAAAATGCCGCGATTTACACAGGCGAGGTACACGTTTCTGTTATGGCCGTTCAACACCTCATCTAAATCACTTAACAGCGCGGCTGCAGCTGGAATCCCTTGCTCGCTATTGTCCATCGACGCGTCTTGGACGATACATACGTCAAGCGGGTACCGATCTTCCGATAAGGCACCTACGGATACTCTTGCGAACCGTGGGACTGGGGCATCGTCAGTACGCAAGAACTGATCTGTGAGCAGGCGCTTTAGCGCGCCGGAGAGCTTCAACTCATTGTCCAACTCGCTGATCGAAAACTCGACCGCCTCAGTTTTGCCGTTGCCGGGCCCGCCGACCAAGAGGATGGCCCTTGGCGCATTTGGATCGGTAGCAACGTTGCTTGCCCAGCCCTCAAGCCGCTCGAGCAGCCTCGTTCGGAGAGTCTGGCCCGTTGGTCTACCGCTGGATGAATCGAATAGCCGCCGCACACCGCCTGATCTGTGGCCGGCCCAGTTCAAAAGGGACTCGGGCATTGCATGGGGAGCGACTGTAGAAATCATCTAAGGCCTCTTTGCGAAATGTACTGCGAGCCGTTCTGCCGCGGAACGCGCTCGACTAGGTTCGAAACTTAGTTGGTGCCGTGTAATGCTTGAGCGATCGCAATTCCTATCGCTCTTGCCATCAACGGTGGCACTGCATTCCCTACTTGCGTATAGCGGGGGCATTCTACCTTGCGTCGAGCGCCTCCGGTTGTATATTTTCCTGCGAAAACGAACGAATCTGGGAAGGATTGTAGACGCGCGCTCTCTCGTACCGTCAAAATTCTTGGTTCGCTAAAGTGAAGCATGTCATCCGGAAGTGTGGTGAGCGTTGGGGCCGCGAGATCTGGCGCCATAGGAACAGTGCGATGTTTCAGAAGTCCTAACGCTTCTCGGTCGCCTGTACTTAGGTTGACCCCTTTCCGAAACTCAGCGAGGATTCGCTTAAAGCGATCGGAGACAAGCTTTGAATGCTTTGCCAGCCTCATGCTGTCCATTTTTAGCGACTTGCACCCGGCGTGCATCAGCCGCTGATAGTGTGTCTCAGGTCCAGCGTATTGTGCAAAGCTGAAGCCTTTTCTTGAGGCTGCATCGACGTATGGCACAAGGATCTTATTTTGCGTCTGGAGATCAGAAATTGCTTCAAACGCTGTAACGTTTTCGCTTAGTCCCAGCTCCTTGAGTTGAGCACATCGTTGGGATTCAATCATGGAAAAAATCGTATCAATACCATCTTCAAATCGCGCAAGAAGGGACTTTTTGATTCCCACCACCACAAGGCGGGCCCGCCGTTGCGGCACTCCAAACTGCGCCGCGTCTAACAATTGGCCCTTCGCGACATAACCAATTTCGTCAAGTGACTCAACTAATTGCTGGTAAAAAGACTTGGTTGGGCGCGAGAAATTATTGCTGCTTTTTTTCGAACTCGCACCGTGCGAAATGCGCATGCCTGGGACGTTCTCGAGGATTAATGCTTTGGGTTGGACCAGCTTGACGAATTCAACATACTTCTCAAATAGTCTGTTTCTGGGATCGCTCTTGACGCGCCGCCCAGCGAACGAAAATCCCTGACAGGGTGGTCCGCCCGCGACTACATCGATCGTTCCCCGCAATTTTTCGAGATTCTTAGAATGCTCATTTATCAGATCATCGATCAGATGGGGATTGACTTCCAGCCAATCTGGCCATTCGAAGCGTATCCGCGATGAACCGTCGACAAAGTTTCTTTTAAAGGTTTGGAAGGCGTCGCAGGTCTTTTCAATAGCGAAGATACCCCGCCATCCAGCTTCTGTAAGACCGAGCGATAGACCCCCACAACCCGCGAACAGATCGATGAAAGTCATCTGACGCTCATTTTTTTTTGTCATTTCTGCGAATCTAGCGAATAAAAGGAGGCCAAAAAAAGGGGGCAGCGTGATCTTTCTACTACTTTGACAAAATCAGGCATCCTGACCCCTTTGATTGTTGTAGCCAATAACATGCAGGCGCGCCAAGAGTAAAGTTAAGCCCTCAGAGTCGAGTTTCTCGCACGGAAGACAATGCTCACCTGACCCGATACCACCGGTTACTGATCTGAAGTTACGGTACTTTCCGGGCTGCGCGTTTCTCACGTCAATGTCACCAACATAGCAAGTTCATCTTGATCTGTATGCGACAGCCCTCCTTTCCTTATTGCTGTAATTTTGCCCAAACAGGCTCCCCTTACATTCTTTTGCTGCGGCTAGTTCCGCGCACTCAAGCGCGGCACCATCAGTAGTTTTGACCGCTATACCGCTTTCCATTTCAAAGACTTGTCGTCATTCATAAACACTATGTTCACTTTTGCAGTTGCGAGAACATTCACAAGCCCTTTGTTCACCAATTCAGATGCACTAAAGGCTTTTTTCCGTGTTCGATTAAACACAACGACTACAATTCCCTTTGAGTACTTTAAGAAGTATTTGCCGCGAACACCACTGCCGAGTTACGCGCGCATTCGTTATGGGATGTTGTATTTAGTTTTCCTCAAAGTTTGTTGTTTCACGATGTGTTGATTTTCAGCCGCGTACTATCCACGTGCCTCAGTGAGCGAGGATCTATATTTTCAAACTGTTGCATTCCCTTCACTGCATTGTTTTACGCAAGAGGTTGACTTTCACGCCTTAGATTGCGCCTCGGTTTTGCTTCTTGCCTGCTATCGCTAAGGATACGTATACTCGCACAAAAGTACCATTCAAGGGGTGCCCTCGCTGCATCTTCAACGCTAAAAGCGCGATTATTTCGCAAGATCGTCCTTAGAGAATTAGTTCAAACCCTTGATCCGTGTGCGTACCTGTGTGCGGGCTGATAATGAACGATTACGTGTTGGCGGATGAGCGTCATATTGGGAGCGCTAATACTGGCGCGGCGTTTGAAGGCTTTTTGCTCCTAACGCCGCCCCTATAAACGACTTTTATTTGGGCGTGCCGGGTGTGACTGGACTCTCTTATTAAACGCGGCGGCAGTACGAATTCATCCGATATCACACTCCCTTTATCGCGGTGATGCCGGATAGGTCGGTGATAAAGCCGACGGCAAAGGATGTAGATATCGTTTGCGGATTGATCGCGCTGCCGTTGTTGATCAGGGTAAGCGAGTTTCCGAATTACATTTATCGAACTCGTTCGGCAATCGGGAGTCGAGCCCTAAGTTAATTGCGCGCAAATGTTAGAGCCCATCAGCTTTCACCCCAAAATAGTATGCAATAAACAAACTACGGCTTTGGGTGACTGATGTTGTAATTACAAAGTGTCTATTGTCTCTCATCGGCGTCAAAAATTGAGGCAAACTGCAAACAGCGCACCACTCGCGAGCAATAAACTCGAATAGCGAACCATGAGTACGAACATCAAATTACGCTCTACCGAATTTATCTTGGAGCAGGATGGGTTGCCTTGCGGCGATTGCGGCAACGATGAGCGTCTGCCTTTCAAATTTAGCTACGCGTTCCAGCCGATTGTCGATCTACAGAAACGTGAGATTTTCGCGCATGAGGCCCTCGTGCGCGGACCCGAGGGTGAGTCAGCGCAGAGCGTGCTGTCGCAAATCACACCATCGAACCGCTATCGTTTTGATCAGGCCTGCCGTGTGAAGGCGATCAAGACCGCGGCACAGTTGCAGATGTCGACGATGCTGTCGATCAACTTCCTGCCGAACGCCATCTACCGGCCAGAGGTGTGCATCCGCACCACGCTGGAGTCCGCGCGCACCCATGGTTTCCCCATCAACCGCATCATGTTCGAAACCGTCGAGGGCGAGCACATCAGCGACGGAAAATGGCTGGCTGAAGTGTTTCGCGAATATCAGCGCATCGGCTTTTTAACCGCGATTGACGACTTCGGCGCGGGCTTTGCCGGGCTCAATCTGTTGGCGGATTTTCAGCCGGACCTGATCAAACTCGACATGGGGATGATCCGCAATATCGATCAACGCCGCCCCAACCAAGCGATTGTTCGCGGCGTCACCCGCATCTGTGAAGAGCTCGGTATCGGCATCATCGCGGAGGGGATTGAAACGATGGAGGAGTGCAGGTTTCTGCAAGACCTCGGCGTGAACTTGATGCAGGGCTTTTTGTTCAGCCGGCCGTTGTTTGAAAGCTGCGGCCATGCGGATCAAATTAGCTGGCCTCAGGCGTAGTGGCTGCGATTGCGTTCTCGACAATAAATAAATAGCCGTGCACCGGCTGCGCGTATTCGCTGCGAATGACTGTTTTCTCGCGCGTCACGGCGCGAAGTGAATTTGTTGCGGCGAGCTGCTCAATGTATGCCGCAGAATGTGCGAACCGTCCGGTTGCTTCGATTCGAAAACCGTCTATCAAATGATCCGGCGTCTCGACTGAAAATGCGAATCGGCCGCCGATGGCCAGCCGCGCCGCAACCTGCGTAAACAAGGGCCCGAGCCCGCCTACGTAAATCAGGACGTCCGCCGCGGTGATCAAATCGGCGGTGCCGTTAAATCCGCTGAGAAATGAGGTCGCATCGCTCGCCGTCAGTGCATCATAAATGCCACGCGCGCGGGCCGCATCCAGCATGGCGCCTGATAGATCAACGCCGATCAGCTCGCCCGCCAACGGGCGAATTTCGATGCCAAACAAACCGGTGCCACAACCTAAATCAATAACGCGCGGTTTTTTATGTTGTTGCGATTCGAATTCAGTCAGCCACGGCGTGAGCGCTGTTTTAATCTGCGCGGGTAAGCGATATCCGAGTCGCTCGACCAGATGTTCATCGAAGGTGCCGGACATCTTTTCGTAAAGGCGCGTGATGAGCTCGGGCGGCATGGTATCCGGCTGCACACCGTCGTACCAATCGCGCCGATAGCGCGCCACGCTATGCTGCGGGTCTTGGGCAAGCACAGCATCAATCGATTTTTTGGCGGCCTCAAGATCACCCAGATGCCGTTGACATTCCGCCAGCTCCAGCCAGCCATCAAGATTCGCGGGATTGAGTTGTGCGGCGGTGTGCAAATGGTGCAGCGCCTCTCGGTGCCGGTTCGCCTCCACCAGCAACAAACCCAAGCCATGATGCGCGTAGAAAAACTTCTCATTGATCGCAATAGCGTCGCGAAAAAATTTTTCTGCGCGCGGAAATTCGCGTAGCGCCATCAGCATATTGCCCAGATTGTTGAGCGCTTCGGGGAACCGGGGCTGAACCATTAACGCCGCTTCAAACGCACGGCATGCGGCCGACAGATCGTGTTTTTGTTGCAGCAAGACGCCAAGATTGTAGTGCGCGTGGGCCATTCGTGGTTCTAGCGCGATAGCCGCGCGATAGCAGCGCTCTGCCTCGTCTATTTGCGCCAACGCGAAATGCGCGAGACCGAGTTGCAACGTGAGTTGCGGATTGCGTGAATCAGCGGCGAGGGCAGATGAATACAGCCCAATCGCGGCGTGTGGATTGCCGCTTCGTTGCTCAATAATGCCGAGCGAAAACTGCGCGTGGGCGAGTAGCGAAGGCTCGTGGGTGATGCTCAGCAAAAGCGCATAACCTCGCCGTGCGCCCGCCACATCAAGCTGGGGCACACAAGCCGAAATTTCTTGAATCAGTGCCTGCTCGCGGGAAAGCGGCGAGGTTACTTGCGTGCCCGGTTGGTTCGTCTGCTGTTTCAAAATTATCGTCAATCTTGGTTGAGTTTCTGGTGCTCTCGCGATCAGCAACGGGCTCCAAGCAAAGCGAGATTCTAACGCCATATTCGCATGAAGACGATGCTGTGACGTCTCGTCCTGATGCCGCATTTTCCGGAGCATCTCAACGCCCTTGATCTTCACGTAAACCGCGAAAGGGTGCCATGTCCGCGATCTCTCGTCAGGTTCACCACGGCTCGCGGCGCATACACCGCGCCACATCCACCGCGCAAACAAAAGTTAAAAAATGAGATTGATTTATGTCGAAACGGGCGCAACTTACGACCGAGAGGTTATTTAACAACTGCTAGCCGACTCAAAAGCTGTGCGCCAGATTTGCAAGTAAACAGAAAGGAAGGGGCGGCGGCGTTTGTTGAACAAGTCGCGCATCCGTACCAAATGGTCGCAGTGCTGGCGGCTTCAACCCCCGCGTTCTGCAATTGATCGCTTCGCCATCCGCGAAACGGCGTGAAGTCGTTAAAGTCAGGTCTCGATAGTTTTAGCCAAGCACGATCCACAAACCAAGAACCACGACCCACAAACCACGACCGCAAAGGAACCGCACCATGAATCTTTCTGACGAATTGCAAAAACTTCAAACCCTGCGCGAGCAAGGCGCGTTGAACGATGAGGAATTTACGGCCGCGAAGAAACGCGTGCTGGAGGCTGCGGGCGCTTGTGAGCGGTCGAATGCATCGCGTGCACAATCGGTGTTGCATCAACTCAGACGGTCAAAAGCTGATCGTTGGATTGGTGGCGTTTGCGGTGGCCTGGCCGCGATGACCAATATTCCGGCCTGGTCGTGGCGCCTGCTGTTCGTGCTCGCGATTCTGTTGCACGGTTTGGGGCTGCTCATGTACGCGTTGCTGTGGATTTTTGTGCCACTGGAGCGCGAGCAACTGTTGGTGATTGAGGATAAGCGCGGGGACACCAACATCGGCACTTAACATTAATGTAATTTAGAAACCCTAGCACTGGCGTGCCGATTGCAGCATTTATGCTTGTGAATCCCCGCCAGTGCTAGGGTTTTGTTTTTGGTGCTAGCAAATCCGGCTAATAATTCTTCGCCTGTTACTGTTCCAGCCGCCACGCCAATTCTGGCCGCGGCCTAAAAAGCCGCCCACAAAAATTCACGATTTGCCTGCTGTTTTACCTCGGCGGGCCTTTGCTCCCGGCACCTCAGGCTGGCGCGGAATGCGCGTTTATCCGCTTCAAGAACCGCTAGGAACTGCCGATAAGTGATTTATTGGTGGGCACCTTTGTGCCGCGCCGGTGGCAAAAAAGGACAAACATGAATCCAATTCCACGCTCGATGACGAGGCGCAGCGCACTCGCTCTCGCCCTTGCGGCGGCCTGCTCGAGCGCGTCCGCAGAAGACCTGCTGGCGCTAAATCTCGAGCAGCTGCTTGAGGTGCGCATCGTTGGCGCCTCTAAATACGAGCAGAAGCAAAGCGAAGTCGCGGCGGCGGCCAGCATCATTACCGCCGACGAGATTCGCGCCTTCGGCTGGCGTACCCTCGATCAGGCGCTGGCGAGCCTGCCGGGCATCCATATCACCTACGACCGGCAATATACCTACCTCGGCACGCGCGGCTTCGGCCTGCCGGGCGACTACAACACCCGCGTGCTGGTGATGATCAACGGCAACCGCGTTAATGATGCCGCGTTCGACAGCGGACCGATGGGGCGCGTGTTTCCCCTCGATATGGATCTGGTCGAGCGAAT
The DNA here is from genome assembly GCA_038224475.1 of Burkholderiales bacterium. Lineage (GTDB taxonomy): Bacteria > Pseudomonadota > Gammaproteobacteria > Burkholderiales > Usitatibacteraceae > UKL13-2. The sequence continues at coordinate 2,978 of JBBRFJ010000008.1, read as the reverse complement.
CGAATTCATTCCGGGTCCCGGCGGTGCGGTCTATGGTCAGAACGCGATGTTCGGCGTGGTCAATGTAATCACCCGCGGCGGTGGAGCAATCAACGGCGTTGAACTCGCGGCCGGCGCGCAACGCCCGCAATCCCTGCGCGAAGGGCGCGCAACCTGGGGCAATAAATTCGCGAACGGTGTCGATATGGTGTTATCCGCCTCCGCCATGCGCGCGCGCGGCGAAGACCGCTTTTTCGATTTTGGCGCGACCGGCGTAGCGGGTGTGGCGCGCGGCCTCGATGGCGAGCGCGATCAGCAGTTTTTTGCCAGCATCGCCGGCGGCACCTGGTCATCCGATCTTGTGTTTGGCAATCGCCGCAAGAATGACCCGACAGCCAGCTTCCAGTCTTCTCCGCTGGTGGTGGGCCAGTATCAGGGCGACCGTTTTGCCCTTGCCCAAGCGCAATATCGCGACAGTTTTTTTGTAGACACCGTGCAACTGCAAGCGCGGCTGTTTGCCGGGCAGGAACGCTACACCAGCGAGCTGAACTACGGTAGCGTATTCAGCTATCCGGCCACCAGCGAATGGATTGGCGCTGAGCTACGCACTCTTTACACCGGCTTTGTGGCGCATAAATTGATGCTCGGCGTTGAGCTGCAGGACAACCGGCGCATTGATCAGGCCATAAATGACCTCGCCAACCCGGCGAACAATGTATTGATCGCCAGCCCCAGCTCTCGCCGAGGAATCTATGCGCAAGACGAGTGGCGCATCGGCGATACGCTGCTGGCCACACTGGGCCTCAGGCTCGATCACAACAGCGCCACCGGCAACAAGGCGAGCCCGCGCGCGGGGTTGATCTGGCAGGCCGCAACTGCAACGACGCTCAAGGCGCTGTATGGACGCGCCCATCGCGCGCCGAATGCCTTCGAGCGCGATTACAGCGATGGCCAGGCGCAGGTCACCAACGCCACGTTGCGCGGCGAAAGTATTGATACCTTCGAGCTGGTCGCAGACCAGCGCGTCGGCAAGAACCTGAACCTGCGTGCCGCGGTTTATCAATGGACCATGCATGATCTGATCACCCTGGGCATCGATCCGATCACGGGCCTGACACAATACCAATCCGGCAAGGCGGTGAAAGCCACTGGACTTGAGCTGTCCGCCGACAAGACTTGGACGTGGGGCGGACGCCTGCGTGGCAGCCTGTCGGCGCAGGATGCGCATTACATGGACGGCAGCAAGCTGATCAACTCGCCGAAGCTGCTTGGTAAAATCAACTTCTCCACGCCGCTGCCGGCCGCCGGGGCACGGCTGGGCTATGAGCTGCAATACGACGGCTCGCGCCGCACCGTGGCCGGCGTTGATCTCGGCGGTTACGCGGTGTCGAGCCTGCGCCTCAGCACCGATCGCTTGGCCAGGGGAATGGTAATTGGTGTAGGCATCCGCAATTTGTTCGACAAGCGTTACGCCCACCCAGCCGCCAACAGCAACTGGCAGGACAGCCTGTCGCAAGACGGACGCAGCGTGCGTCTGGATATCAGTCAGAGATTCTGAGTGTGACTTTGCGCGTTTTTCAGATCATCGCCTGCCTATTGCTGCCGCTTGCTGCCTTCGCTGTAGTGGCGTTGTCGGTGCCTGCGCGCGCCAACGAGGTGACGGAATTTCGCCTCAAAGCCGCGTTCATCTACAACTTTATCGCGCTCACCGAATGGCCGAATGACGACAGCAGCAAGTTGCAGCTTTGCATCGTCGGCGGCAATCCGTTTGGCGACGAAATCGCCAAGCTGAACGGCCGCATGGCCGGCACCCATGCAATCGTGGTGGAACAAAAATTAGCGACGGAATCAATCAAGGCCTGCAACGCCGCCTATATCGTACCCGCGGCGACGGATAATTTGCCGGCATTGTTGGAGTCGGTTAAAGGCCGCCCGGTGCTGCTTATCGGCGATACCCCCGGCGGGCCGCGGTCGGGCGTCGCGCTTAATCTGGTGGTGGTGCAGGATCGGGTGGGTTTCGAAGTCAATCTGCCGGCCGCACGTGATGCCCGCCTGACGCTCAATTCCAAGCTGTTGCGCGTCGCAACGAAGGTCTACCCGTGAAGGCCGCGAATCCGGTTAAGGCAAGCATCACCTTGCGCGAACGCCTCAGGCGCATTCATCGTGTCACGTTAGCGGTGGCGTTGCTGATTGTTGGCACGATTGTGCTGGCGAGCAGCTTTGCGCGCAGTCTATCGACATTGGTGGAAAGCACCCGACTGCAAGCCAAGGTGCTCGCCGAGAATGCGACTGCGCCGCTGATCTTTGCCGACAGCAAGGCCGCGACCGAGGTCCTGCAGCCGCTGCACAATCTTCCACAGGTGTTGTCTGCCTTGGTGCTTGCCGACGATCGCTCGGTGATGGCGAAGTTCGAACGCCCCGGATACGCGGCTGCGGCCGGCAAGCCGGCGGTAGATGGCGAGCCGCTGCATGTCGATGCGCTGACCATCGAGGTGGCGGAGCCGGTCGTGTTTCAGCAACAGAATCGGGGCAGCGTGCGGCTGGCGGTCAGCATGCGGTCGCTTTATGTGGAGTCGCTTTGGCAGTTGTTGATGATGCTGGCGGCGGCGGGCATCGCGTTGCTGGTCAACCGCAGGCTGCATCGGCGGCAGGATGCCCGCGTGGTTGATCCGCTTGAGGAGTTGAATGCGCTGATGGGTCGGGTCGCCGATCACGCCGACTTCAGCGTGCGCGCGGGCGGCACCGAGATCGTGGAGGTTGATCGCCTCGCGCGCGGGCTGAATGCGATGCTCGAACATATTCAGGAGCGCGACCTGCGGCTGGCGGCGCAGCGGGATCATCTTGAGGAGCAGGTCGAGTCGCGCACCGGCGAACTGCGCATCGCCAAGGATATCGCCGAAGCCGCAAGCCGCGCCAAGAGCGAATTCCTCGCCACCATGAGCCACGAAATCCGCACGCCGCTGAACGGCGTGCTGGGAATGAATGAGTTGTTGCTGACC
>JBBRFJ010000007.1:0-46138 GCA_038224475.1 Burkholderiales bacterium | reverse complement strand
GATGGCATCAGCCTCTGTCTGAGTTGGTTTCAGTACGTGGGAATCGAGAAGCTGGACATTGTCGCGGCTCACATGCAGGTGCACCGGGTCAGCCCGCAGCCACGTGTCATGGCCGGGTGCGCCACCATCGGCCAGCAGCGTAAGGGCTGCAACCGGGTTGCTGGCAACAAAAACCAGGCCCAGTTCGTTTAGACAGGCCTCCTCCAGTGAGCGCCCCGGTGATTTTTTGATTTCACCAAGCGCCAACAAGGATTGCAAACCGGGCATCGGCGGCAAATCTTGTGCGGCAATGAACGAGGGCGGGGGAATGAGGTCTGAAGCGATAATAGTAAAGTGCATCAGCAGATTTTATCATCGCACTCCATGACTTCGCCATTGCCGAGCTTTGGACGTGCTGTTACCGCGCCATACTTGGATTCACACAATTTTGTGGCACACTCTCACGCCGCACTCCCATCAACTTTCGTTCGGAATTCTGCTTGCAACCTCTCTCGCTATTCATCGGTCGCCGTTACCTGCGTGCGAAGCGGCAAAACAATTTTATTTCTTTCATTTCGCTGATTTCCATGGCGGGTATTGCCTTGGGCATTGCCGCGCTCATCACGGTGTTGTCGGTGATGAATGGCTTCCAAAAGGAAGTGCGTGCCAAGATTCTCGGCGTGACTTCACATATTCAGGTGATGGGATTTGAGACCGGCCTCGTCAATTGGCGCGACGTCATTGAAACCATAAAGAAACAGCCGGAAATCGTCGGTGCCGCGCCGTTTGTGATGGATCAAGGTATGTTGACGAATGGTCAGACTCCGCGCGGCGTCGGCATTCGTGGCATTGATCCCGCACTGGAAAACGAGGTTGCGGATTTAGGCAGCAATATGAAAGTGGGTGACTTGACGGCACTGCGACCTGGCGAATATGGGATCGTGCTCGGCACGGAGCTGGCGCGCGCACTGCAAACACAGATGGGTGCCAAATTGCAGTTGCTGGTTGCGCCGCGTGGCGGGCCTTCCATCACCGGTATGGTGCCGCGAACTCGCACCTTTACCGTGGTGGGGATATTCAGTTCCGGACATTACGAATACGATTTGAATTTGGCGCTCATCAACATCAAAGATGCGCAAATATTGTTCCGGATGGACGATGCCGTGAGCGGCGTTCGTCTCAAAGTGGATGACACCGATCGTGCCCCGCTGATTGCGCGCCAGCTTGGTAAAACGCTGGCGATTGACGGCTATGTCACTGACTGGACGCAGCAAAATGCGACCTACTTCCGCGCGGTACAGATTGAGAAGCGGATGATGTTTTTGATTCTCACCTGCATTATTTTGGTGGCATCGTTTAATCTGGTGTCAACGTTGGTGATGGCGGTCACGGATAAGCACGCGGATATTGCAATTCTACGAACATTGGGTGCGTCGCCTGCAACTATCATGAAGATTTTCGTGGTGCAGGGAGCGATGATCGGTCTGATTGGTACCTTGGTCGGTTTGGCGAGTGGTGTGTTGCTGGCGTTAAATATTTCGAGTGTGGTTTCATTTTTGGAAAAACTGTCTGGCTCGCGCATTCTTTCGCCCGAGGTCTATTTCATTACTGAGTTACCGTCTGAAATCCACGCGAGCGACGTCTGGCTCACCGTGACCATTGCGTTCGCGATGGCACTCGTCATGACGCTTTATCCGAGTTGGCGCGCCTCGAAAGTGAATCCGGCAGAGGCACTGCGCTATGAATAGTCCTGCGATGAAAAGCGTCCTTCACTGCAAAGCCATTGTCAAAACTTTCAAGCCAGGCGTCAATGAAGTTCCGGTATTAAAAAATATTGATTTCCACGTCACCAAGGGTGAGACGATTGCGATCGTCGGCGCATCCGGCTCCGGCAAAAGCACGTTGCTGCATATTCTGGGTGGGCTCGACGCGCCAACTTCGGGTGAGGTATTGTTGCTTGATCAGCGCATGGATAAGCTTTCCGCGGTTCAGCAAGGCAATTTGCGCAACCGTGCGCTAGGTTTTATCTATCAGTTTCACCATCTGCTGCCAGAGTTTTCAGCGCTCGAGAATGTGGCCATGCCATTGGCGATTCGCGGTGAAGACACCAAAATAGCAAAAGAACGCGCCGCACAAATGCTGAATGATGTGGGCCTTTCCCATCGCCTCACGCATAAGCCCGGCGAATTATCAGGTGGCGAACGTCAGCGCGTCGCGGTCGCGCGTGCGCTCGTTACACACCCAGCCTGCGTGCTGGCCGACGAGCCGACCGGCAATCTGGATCGCGGTACCGCGGACAGCGTGTTCGAACTCATCATGCGCCTGAATCAAAAATTTGAAACTGCGCTGGTGATGGTGACGCATGATCCGCAACTGGCCGCGAAAATGAGTCGCAGGCTGGTGCTGGTTGATGGGGTGTTGAGCTAAACGAATTTAGGGCGATATGACGCACGCACTCGTTAAGACATAGATGAACAACTGGCTATTTGCAGTGGTGTGACCGCTCTACAATCGAAGTCGGGGCAGCATCCACTATCAAGCCGCCTTCGGAAGCGCTTCCACTGGCACCGACTGGCGAATCAAATGGTCGAACGCACCCAGCGCCGCTTTTGCACCATCGCCTGCCGCAATAATAATTTGCTTATACGGCACGGTGGTCGCGTCACCTGCAGCGAACACGCCTGGCACGGAGGTTTCACCTTTTTCATTCACAATAATTTCGCCGTGTTTTGACAACGCCACCACGCCCTTCAACCAGTCGGTATTCGGGATCAGGCCGATTTGTACGAATACGCCTTCGAGCTCGATCTGGTGAGTCTGCTGCGTGCCGCGATCTTTGTACGCCAAGCCGTTAACCGTTTCAGTGCCGGTAATTTCAGTGGTCTGTGCGTTGGTGATCACGGTGACGTTTTTAATACTCATGAGCTTGCGTTGCAATATCGCATCGGCGCGTAGCTTGGTATCAAACTCAATCAGCGTAACGTGGGCTACCAAACCCGCGAGGTCAATTGCGGCTTCCACGCCAGAATTGCCGCCGCCAATGACGGCCACTCGTTTGCCCTTGAATAATGGGCCATCACAATGCGGGCAATAAGCCACTCCTTTGTTTTTGTACTTTGCTTCGCCCGGCACATTGATATTGCGCCAGCGGGCGCCGGTGGAAATGACAACCGATTTGCTTTTAAGCGTAGCCCCGCTTTCGAGCTGAATCTCAATCAGATCTTTATTCGTCCCCGTGTTTGGCACCAGCGCTTTGGCGCGCTGCAAATTCATGATGTCCACTTCGTAGCTACGCACATGTTCTTCAAGCGCGAAGGCTAATTTCGGGCCGTCCGTTTCTTTCATTGAAATAAAATTCTCGATGCCGAGTGTATCCAGAACCTGGCCACCGAATCGCTCAGACGCCACGCCCGTACGAATGCCTTTGCGCGCGGCGTACACGGCGGCGGCGGCACCTGCCGGGCCACCACCCACGATCAACATATCAAATGGATCTTTAGCATCAATTTTTTTCGCTTCGCGCTCGATGCCGCTCGTGTCAATCTTCGCCAGAATTTCTTCGAGGCTGATGCGGCCTTGGCTGAATTCAGTGCCGTTCAAAAAAACAGTCGGCACGGCCATGATCTGGCGTTCGGTCACTTCCGCCTGAAACATAGAGCCATCAATCATGGTGTTACGAATGCGCGGATTTTGTACCGCCATCAAATTAAGCGCTTGCACCACGTCCGGACAGCTATGGCAAGTAAGGGACACATAAATTTCGAAATCAAAATCGCCATCCAGTGCGCGGATTTGTTCCAATACTTCGGGGCTAACCTTGGGCGGATAGCCGCCAACCTGCAATAAAGCCAGAATCAATGAGGTGAATTCGTGGCCCATCGGTAGACCCGCAAAACGGGGGCCGTGATTTTCGCCCGGACGGTTTACAGAAAATGAGGGCTTGCGCTGATGGTCATCGCGGCTCTCGCTGACGGAGACAAGCGGCGAACAATCGACGATGTCGCGCATGAGTGACTGCATGTCCGTCGACGCTTTGCTGTCGTCGAGCGAGACGACGATTTCAATCGGCTGGGTGGCGCGATCAAGATAATTTTTCAGTTGGGCTTTGGTATCGACATCAAGCATGATTCACTCACATTAAAGTACTGGTTTGTTGGAGCCCGACAACATTGCCGGGCTCCCGCGCTTCTCTGCTTCTATGCTGCTTGCAGTGCTGACTAGATCTTGCCTACCAGATCAAATGATGGCTTCAGGGTTGCAGCACCTTCACTCCACTTGGCGGGGCAAACTTCGCCCGGATGTGACGCGATGTACTGCGCGGCTTTTACGCGACGCATCAATTCTTTTGCATCGCGACCAATGCCGTCCGGGTGGACTTCGATGGTGCGAATACGGCCTTCTGGGTCAATCACGAACGTGCCGCGCAGCGCCAAACCAGCGTCATCACCTTCTTCGATCAGCACTTGGAATGCGCGCGAAAGGATGTGGGCAGGATCGCCCACTAGTGGATACTGCACCTTCGCGATTTGTTCCGATGAGGCGTGCCAGGCTTTGTGTGTGAAATGGGTATCGGTCGATACGCCGTAAATTTCTACGCCGAGTTTTTTGAATTCAGCATAGTTGTCCGCTAGATCGCCCAGCTCGGTCGGGCAAACGAATGTGAACGCGGCCGGGAAGAAAACCAGTACTGACCATTTACCTTTGAACTGCTCGTGGGTAACGGTAACAAACTTTCCGTTGTGAAAAGCCTGCGCCCTGAATGGGATGATTTCGGTATTGATGAGAGACATGGTGTTTTCCTTAAGTAAAGAAGTGTGCGAAGGCACATTTTAGGTTGCTGAACGGCATCGGTAAAAAATTGCGCGAATGGGCAGTTTAGGTGGTTAGCCCCTATTGATCCAATAGAACGTTTTAATAGGTTTGATTGATTTTACCTATCATTCGATATTTGTGAGTCGGGCTTGCGTTTGCCCGCATTCGGCGCGATTTGCTTGCTTGGATACTTTTTGAACATAATCAAACGCTATTTCCGGTCGCGTTATGCTGGCGGACTACTAGTCTAACTTTTACGAGGATTCTCATGACCCGCCGCAGAAATTCGCTACTGTTGATGTCCCCTCGTTGGGTTTTGGTTTCCTGCCTGCTGATCGTGTGCGCCTTGATCGGTCAGCCGGTTCAGGTAGCTTACGCTGCCTCTTCTGCGCCCGTTGCTGCGGAAAACGGCATGGTGGTCACTGCACAACATTTGGCGACAAAAGTTGGCGTAGACGTGCTGAAAAAGGGCGGTAATGCAGTGGATGCGGCGGTTGCCGTGGGCTATGCGTTGGCTGTGGTTTATCCTGCCGCTGGAAATTTGGGAGGAGGCGGTTTCATGACGATCCAGTTCGCCAATGGCCGCAAGACGTTTCTCGATTTTCGCGAAAAGGCGCCATTGGCCGCGACCGCAAATATGTACCTTGATGCGAGTGGCAATGTCATTGAGGGTTTGAGCACCAAGGGTCACCTCGCCGTAGCGGTGCCGGGAACGGTCGCCGGTTTGGAATATGCACGCGCGAAATACGGCACTATGAAGCGCGCCACCTTGATCTCACCCGCTATCGGTCTGGCGGCAAAAGGTTTTGTGCTGGAGCAGGGCGATGCCGCTATGTTCAGCGAGGCCGTCAAAGATTTACGCGACGACCCGCCGTCTGCAAAAATTTTCTTGGTCAAGTCGCAATCGCCGACCGCCGGTTATCGCCTCGTGCAGAAAGATCTTGCGAACACGCTGAGCCAGATTTCAGCGGGCGGTGCCGATGGCTTTTACAAAGGACGGGTGGGCGCGGCAATTGTCGCGGCCAGTTCCGCGGGCAAGGGCATTATTTCGCAGGCCGATCTTGATCAATACAGACCTCGAGAAATGGCGCCGGTTGAATGTGATTATCGCGGCTACCACATCGTGTCAGCGCCACCGCCCAGCTCCGGCGGTGTGGTGGTATGCGAAATTCTTAATATCGTTGAGGGCTATCCCCTAGATGCGCTCGGCTTTCATTCAGCCCAGGCGGTTCACTACCAAATTGAGGCGATGCGTCACGCATATTTTGATCGCAATACGTATCTCGGCGATCCTGACTTCGTGAAGAACCCCACCGAACGGCTCCTAGACAAACGGTATGCGGAGAAAGTACGCGCGGCGATTGATCCTGCCCGCGCGGGCATTTCGAAGGAGCTGAAGACAGGTGTTGCGCCGCACGAGGGTTCGAACACCACGCACTACTCCATCATCGATAAGGACGGCAACGCAGTCGCAGTGACTTACACCATCAACGACTGGTTTGGTGCGCGGGTCACCGCGGCCGGCACCGGTGTGCTACTCAATAACGAGATGGACGATTTCACCGTGAAAGTCGGGGTACCGAATATGTTTGGTTTGGTGCAAGGCGAGGCCAATGCAATCGCCCCCGGCAAACGCCCGCTCAGCTCCATGAGTCCAACGATAATGACCAAGGACGGTAAGCCGGTACTGATCGTCGGCACACCGGGGGGCAGCCGCATTATCACTGCCGTCGTGCATACCATCATTAATCTGGTCGATTACGGCATGGATCTGCAAGAGGCCGTGGATGCACCGCGATTTCACCAGCAGTGGTTGCCCGAGGCAACCAATCTTGAGAATTTTTGCCTGAGTCCCGACACCCAAAAAATGCTCGAAGGCATGGGTCAAAAATTTCTCGGTGCACAACCCGCTAACCATGTTTCGGCAATTCTGGTCGGCGCCCCCTCGCTTGGCGGCAAGCCGGTAGCTAACAACCGTTTTTATGGCGCTAACGATCCGCGCGGCGGCACCGGATTAGCGCTGGGTTATTGATAATGAACTGCTAAATTCGCGCGCTCAATTTCGACCTCGCCTATAACGCCACTTGCGTAAACATCGGCCTACAGATGGTTACAAAAAATAGTAAACGCTTTCTTCAAAAGTAGGCGTGTCTGGGGCGATTCGCGAACGTGCTCATGCTATAAACAATTTGGGGACGTGCTGGCCTATTAATGACAAAGTTCAATTAAAAAAGGGTTGTGTGAGATGCGCTATTTGCTCGCTGTTTTGCTAAGTTTTGTTTGTTTGCCTGTATTTGCCGCCGACCCGTTTGATGATAAATTCCGCCAGCTTGACGAGCTACTCCCCACTCCCAACATCTACCGTGCCGCTTCAGGCGCACCCGGGCACGCCTATTGGCAGCAGCGGGCTGACTATGTGATTCGCGCCTCGTTGGACGAGAACAAGCACCAGATTACCGGCAGCGGGCAAATCACGTATCACAACAAATCGCCAGACACATTGAACTACCTCTGGCTGCAGGTTGATCAGAACATTTATCGGCCGGACTCGGAATCACGCAGTGCTGCCGCGATTATGAATAAAGAGGCGTGGACGAATCCACGTGAGGGCGGCGCTGGCGCTGGAGGCGGCGACCGCGACGAAGGTAGAAACGTTAAGTTTGACGCGATCCGTTCGGTACTCGAAAGCCGCATTTTTGAAGGCGGTATGCAAATTCGCAAGGTGGTGGCGGACGGCAAGCCGCTTAAATTTACGGTCAATAAAACCATGATGCGAATTGACCTGCCGACCCCGCTGAAGTCGGGGGAGAGTTATGTATTTTCGCTGGAATGGCAATACAACATTAACAATCAAAAAGTGTTGGGCGGGCGTTCTGGCGTCGAATTGTTTGATGACAGCAAGAACGGCATTTACGAAATCGCGCAATGGTTTCCGCATATGGCGGCTTATTACGATGCCAAGGGCTGGCAGCACAAACAGTTTTTGGGTGCGGGTGAATTCACGCTCGAATTCGGCGATTTCGATGTAAGCCTGACGGTGCCAGCCGATCACGTCGTGGCGGCCACCGGGGAATTGCAAAACGCAGACGAAGCGTTATCCAGCACGCAACGTGACCGCCTGAAGCAGGCTCGCACCTCTTCCAAGCCCGTGTTGATTGTGACTCAGGCCGAGGCGGAGCTGGCGGAAAAATCTCGCAGCGAAAAGCAAAAAACCTGGCGCTTCAAGGCGACCAATGTGCGTGATTTTGCGTGGGCCTCAAGCCGCAAATTCATTTGGGATGCACAAGGTTTCAAAAAGGGTGAGACCGACACCTTGGCGATGTCGTTTTATCCCAAGGAAGGCAATCCGCTTTGGGGCCAGTACAGCACGCAGGCAGTGGTTCACACCATCGACCAGTACAACCGTTTCGGCTTCGATTATCCCTATCCGGTGGCAATATCTGTAAACGGATCGGTCGGTGGGATGGAATATCCGATGATCTGTTTTAACGGCCCCCGACCGGTGAAAGACAAAAAAACCGGCGAACTCACATATTCCAAACGCGCAAAATATGGCCTCATTTCGGTGATTATTCATGAAGTCGGCCATAACTATTATCCGATGATTGTGAATTCGGATGAGCGACAGTGGACTTGGATGGATGAAGGCCTGAACACATTTTTGCAATCCATCGCCGAGCGCGCGTGGGAGGAAAAATATCCTTCAGGGCGTGGCGATCCGCGCAAAATTGTTGACTACATGCGCACCCGGAATCAGGTGCCGATCATGACGAATTCTGAGTCGCTGTTGCAGTTTGGCCCCAACGCCTACGCCAAGCCCGCCACTGCGCTGACGATCCTGCGTGAAACGGTGATGGGCCGAGAGTTGTTTGATTTTGCGTTTAGCGAGTACGCACGGCGTTGGAAATTCAAGCGGCCCACGCCGTCAGATTTCTTCCGCACTATGGAAGATGCGTCCGGAGTCGATCTGGATTGGTTCTGGCGGGGTTGGTTTTACACGACGGATGCAGTCGATATCAGCATCGACAACATTACCGAATTTAAGATCAGCAGTAAGAATCCTGAAACCGAAAAGGCGTTGAAAAAAGCGCTCGCCGATAGCGAACCGGTATTTTTGGGAGAGTTACGTGATCGCACGGAAAGCAAGCGCTTGTCCCGCAATCCCGAGCTGAAGGATTTTTATAACGAGCACGATGATTACACCGTGACCAACAAAGATCGTAATAAATATAATGAAACCATGGAGACACTGGAGCCGTGGGAAAAGCTACTGCTGGACAGCAAAAAGCATTTATATTTGGTCGATTTTTCCAACCTGGGCGGCTTGGTGATGCCGCTGATTTTGGAGATTGAGCTTAAAAGCGGCGCGAAATCGATTGAACGCATTCCCGCGGAGATTTGGCGTTACTCGCCGAAAAAAATCACCAAACTGATTGTCACTGATGAGCCCATTGTGGGACTGACGCAAGATCCGTATTGGGAAACCGCTGATATTGATATGAGCAACAATAGCTGGCCGCGCAAACTGGTGCCTTCGCGTTTGGAATTGTTCAAGACGGATCGGGAGCGCGGGGAAAATTTGATGCGCGACATGAAAGTGCCGCTCAAAGATCTCAAGAAAGATGCCAAGGTCGATAAGAAGTGAGAGCGATCTCTGGCGGCGCGAAAGATTCGGTGTGATGCGGATTGGTTCGGTCGATTTCAGGGCGCATCTCAAGCCAAATGCCAAGGCAAATGCGAAGCTAGATGCGAAGCCCGCGGGCATATTTGCGGGTGCGCATGGTTTCAGTCGCCGGCAATTTTTGCTGACGGTCTCATCGCTTATTGCTTTCTGCGATGCCCAAGCGCACGATTTTCACGTATCGATTTGTGACATCAAATTTAATCCGCGCAGCGGGAATACCGAAATCGTGCATTCTTATCCGATGCACGATATCGAATCGGCGTTCTGGTTAATGTATGGCAGGCAGATGGACACCACACTTGCCGCGGATGAAGCCTTGTTGCGCACGTATTTCGATAAAAATTTCGTGATCGAAACCGCGAAAAAATCGCAGCTGAAGATTCGCTGGGTTGGTGTGAGCAGCGACGCGGATACGCTGACTGTGTATCAGGAATTGCCCGGCGTTCGACTGGCGAGTATTGCGACGATTCAAAACAAAGTTTTGATGGAACATTTCCCGACTCAAACGAACAACGTTAACGTGCGAACGGATGGCGCTGGGGGAACCACGAAAACGCTCATGTTTGACCGCAAAAATACCGTGCAGCGGCTCACGTAATTCTTGTCACAAGCTGGCAAAACCTGCGGCTCGCACTGGTGGTTCGTACTGCCGGGTTGGGATGCTAAGCGGAAATTTTATATGGAAGGTTTAACTTTATGACCGATTTGCCGGCCTGGGCCAAAGCGGCCAGAGAACATTGGAAGTGGCGAGGTGAATCGCGCCCCGATTTCGCAATCGTTCCCTTAGCCGGGCAAGTTTCGGTTTGGGATTTTCCACGACCACCGGTGGTGGTGCCCGATCATCGTGAAGTCGTGATTTCTTGGCAGGGTGTCGAGGTAGTGAGAACGCAGCGCGCCGTGTGTGTGCTCGAGACGTCGCATCCGCCGACTTTCTATCTACCGGCAGAAGACATATCTCACAATCTTCTCATCGCGGGATCGGCGAGCTCCTTTTGCGAATGGAAAGGCCCCGCGCGTTATTGGACATTGGCGATGGGAGACAAAAAACTCGTCAACGTCGCATGGAGTTATCCGAAGCCGTTGGCGGGCGCTGAAGCGATTAAAGATTGCTTGGCGTTTTATCCGCATGAATTAACCTGCACCGTGGGTGGCGCACCGGTTACGCCGCAGCCGAGTGGATTTTACGGCGGCTGGATCACGCCCGAGTTGGTGGGGCCGTTTAAAGGTGAGCGCGGGAGCGAGGGTTGGTAGAGGTAGGATTGCTGGTACTCGATTTAAGTCATCCAGGCTGGACTGAATTTACAACGTGAATGCAGCCCAGCCCGGCATCTTGCTTAAGCGGCCTTAGCAATTCCGCCAGCCAAATCAACCCGCATCTTTTCCACCGCCACCGCCAAGCGACGAATGCCTTCTTCCAACTGCTTCGGCGTCGGCGTGGCGAAGCTCAAGCGAATGGAGTGGTGCACTGGCGCATCGGCGTAAAAATGTTCGCCGGGCACGAAGATCATTTTTTCGGGAAGCGCGTATTTGAGCAGTGCAGCAGAGTTGATTGAGGTATCGGCCCACTTGGCCCACAGGAACATGCCGCCGTCCGGTTGCACATATGTCAACGCGCCGGACAGATGGCGTTTCAGCGCATCAGCCAGTGCCTCATTGCGTTCTTTATAGCTGGCGCGAATGCTCGGCAGGCGTTCGTACAAGCGGCCGGAATCGAGATAGCGCGCGGCCACGGCTTGCGTGAACGTTGAGGTATGAAGATCCATGCCCTGCTTGGCGATTTCGGCGTAATTGCGCAGCGCGGTCGGCAGGATCATCCAGCCAATGCGAAAGCCGGGCGAGAGAATTTTTGAAAGCGTCGAGATATAGCCGCACCATGCCTCGGCGCCCGGAATGTCTTTCGCTACCGTAATCAGCGGTGGCAAGGTTACGCCGCGCGAACGTAGCTCGCCGTAGGGATCATCTTCAACGACAAACACCTGATGCTTGACGGCCAGTTGCAACAATTTTTTGCGGCGCTCAAGCGGCATCGTGGCGCCGGATGGATTCGCGAAAGTGGCGACGGTGTAAATCATTTTTGGCTTGACTGCGCAGGTGTCGAGCATCTTCTCCAGGGCATCGACATCCATGCCGTGATCGTCCACTTCCACGCCGACAAAATGTGCCTCGGCGAGTGCGAACGTCTGGATCGCCGCTAAATATGAGGGCCGCTCGATGCACACAATATCGCCCGCATCCAGCATCACACGCGCCATCAAATCGATGCCTTGTTGCGAACCGGTTGTGACCACGATGTCGTTCGCATCCACGCTGGCCCCGCGTGTTTTCATCAGCTCGACCAATGCCTTGCGCAAATCCGGCTGACCCGCAGTGACGCCGTATTGCAATGCCGAGATCGGCACATCGCGCATCACCGCGGCGCTCGCTTCCGCTAATCCTTCGAGGTCAAACAGGTCCGGTGCGGGCAATCCGCCGGCAAGAGAAATCATGCCGGGCTCGGCGGCGTGTTTGAGCAAATCGCGAATGGCAGACGAGGAGACATTCTTCATTCGGGTCGCAACGTTGTAGTGGGTGTGGGAATTGGGCGTGTTCATCATGAAATCCTTAATTTCGATGCGGAATCGTATCATGCGGGGCGAATTTATTGGTTTCGCATTGCACAATGGTGACGGGCCGGGCAATGTAAAATTAACAAAATTGATTGGCCGTTAACTATTTCGCGAAGCGTCGCGAGAGATAAAGCTCTTACGTTAATCTCCTTATTCTACGGGTCTTTCCGAGCATAAATGCGCTGAGAAAGCCGCCTATGCTAGTGTTTCAATTGCTGATACTGAATCAATCAATAACTCATCCCTTCTACATAAAACATAAAACTATGGCTACCAGCAGCTTATTTGCACTGATTGACGATATCGCAACGCTGTTGGATGACGTGGCGCTGATGACCAAAGTTGCCGCCAAGAAAACGGCAGGCGTGTTGGGCGATGATCTGGCGCTGAATGCGGAACAAGTGACCGGTGTAAAGGCCGACCGTGAATTGCCCGTGGTATGGGCGGTCGCCAAAGGCTCGCTCATCAATAAGGCGATTCTCGTACCGCTCGCGCTGGCGATCAGCGCATTTGCGCCGTGGGCGGTGACGCCGCTCTTGATGTTGGGCGGGGCCTACCTTTGCTTTGAAGGTTTTGAAAAACTGGCCCACAAATTTCTACATTCGCAGGCGGAAGATACTTCGCGACATGCCGAGCTGGTGAGTGCGGTTGCCAACCCGACGGTCGATATTGTTGCGTTTGAGAAGGACAAAATAAAGGGCGCTATTCGTACCGATTTTGTGTTGTCCGCAGAGATTATTGTCATCACGCTCGGCACGGTGGCGACCGCCAGTTTCTTGCAGCGGGTGACGGTTTTGTCTGCGATTGCGGTGGTGATGACGGTGGGCGTTTATGGCTTCGTCGCCGCGATTGTGAAGCTTGATGATGTCGGCTTGTACCTCGCAAAAAAGCGCGGTGCGCTGGCGCGGGCGGTTGGTGCGGCCATGGTGAGTGGTGCGCCGATATTGATGAAGCTGTTATCCGTGGTGGGCACGGCGGCGATGTTCCTGGTCGGCGGCGGCATTATTTCTCACGGCATTCCGGCGCTGCATCATGCGATTGAATCCGCCAGTGCGCGGTTTGGCGACACCTTTGACGGCGTCGCCGCCACGCTGGCGGATGGCATCGTCGGCATCGCGGCAGGTGCGGCAGTATTGGCGGCGGTTACGCTGGGGCAGCGAATTTTCTCGAATAAAAAATGAAAGCCTAGCTTGGGCGGACGTTACGGCATGAATTTGCTCCAAACGCCGCGCGGGATAACGACTTAGCAATAGTAGCTCATAGATTTTTGTGATTGACGTCCCACTCAAACTAGGCGCAAAACCCTGGCAATTTCAAACGACGCTTTTCACTTTTTCCCGCAACAAAAATTTCTGAATTTTTCCCGTGGACGTCTTTGGCAATTCGCCAAACATGATCCGCTTTGGCACCTTGAAGCGCGCCATGCGCTCCCGGCAAAATTCAATCACCTCGGTCTCGGTGGCCGTCGCGCCTGATTTCAATTCCACAAACGCACACGGCGTTTCGCCCCATTTTTCATCCGGCTGCGCGACCACGGCGGAGACCATGATGGCAGGGTGGCGGGAAAGCACATCCTCAACTTCAATCGACGAGATATTTTCGCCGCCGGAAATGATGATGTCTTTCGAGCGATCTTTTATTTTTGTGTAGCCGTCGGCATGCATCACGGCGAGGTCGCCGGTGTGATACCAGCCGCCGGCAAACGCTTCCTCGGTCGCCTTCGGATTTTTTAAATAGCCGCGCATGGTGATGTTGCCGCGGAACATGATCTCGCCCATGGTTTCTCCGTCGTGCGGCACCGGCTGCATCGTGTTGGGATCCATCACCGTCATGTCCTCTTGCAACGTGTAGGCGACACCCTGACGCCCGTTATTCATCGCCCGTTCTTCCACGCTGAGTTGGTTCCAGCTGTCGTGACGCGCGCACGCAGCGGCGGGGCCATAGACTTCGGTGAGACCGTATACATGGGTGAGGTCAAAGCCCATCGCTTCCATGCCTTCAATCACGGCCACCGGCGGCGCCGCGCCCGCGACCAGGCATTTCACCTGATGCGTAATGCCGAGCTTCATTTCGGGCGGCGCGTTAATCAACAATGCATGCACGATTGGCGCGCCGCAGTAATGCGAAACCTGATGGGTGCGTATCAAATCAAAGACGGACTTTGCATCCACTTTTCGCAGGCAAACATTAGTACCCGCCACGGCGGCAATCGTCCACGGAAAACACCAGCCGTTGCAGTGAAACATCGGCAGCGTCCACAGATAAACCGGATGGTGCGGAAGCTGCCAATCGACAATATTGCTCACCGCATTCAGATACGCGCCGCGATGGTGATAGACCACGCCTTTCGGATTCCCCGTCGTGCCAGACGTGTAATTCAAGGCGATCGCATCCCATTCGTCAGCAGGCAACTGCCATTCGAAGTCGGTGTCACCCAACGCAAGAAAGTGTTCATATTCAAACTCACCGAGCAATTTACCGCCCGCGAACGCAGCGTCATCAACATCAATAACCAGCGGTTTTATCTTTACCAGGGTGAGCGCTTTTTCGACCACCGCAGAAAATTCACGATCCGTAAACAGGACTTTTGCTTCGCCGTGATCAAGCATGAAAGCGATGGACTCGGCGTCAAGCCGGGTGTTCAAGGTATTCAACACCGCGCCCAGCATGCCCGGCGCGTAATGCAGCTCAAACATGGCGGGCACGTTCGGCAGCATCACCGCCACGGTGGTGCCTTTGGCGACACCGTGTTTGGCGAGCATCGATGCCAACGCCCGCACGCGAGCGTAGGTCTCGCGCCACGTAATACGCCGCTCACCATAAATCGTCGCAACGTAATCGGGGTAGACCTTGGCCGCTTTGCGCAGGAACGAAAGTGGCGTCAGCGCGACATAGTTTGCGGCGTTTTTGTCGAGGTGCAGATCGTAAATACCCATAAAGCCTCCGGTCGCAATAATTCGTTTTTTATAGTTTCTGCTGATTTAGGCGGCACTGCTGAAATGCGATGGATTTATCGCAGGCGAGGCGCGGAATAGTGAGGGGCGTGATAGCAGCATCAATCGCGAAGGAATGGGAACTGATTATCCGATCACGTGCTAGTGACGAATGACGAGACTAACTAGTTTTGTCGTCTACCTGAGCTGTTGAATCACGAAAGTGCTCGGCCGTGAATAGGTCGTGAATGGGTCTTGAATAGGTCGTGAATAGGTCGTAAATAGGTCTCAACGCGCTAATCTTGAAGGTCAGGTTCGGGTTCGGCACACTGCTGTCTGCACCCGGCAAAAAATTCTTACACCGGTGTGAGCCAGCAGTTGCCTCACAACCAAATTACAACCGAACCTGACCTCAAAAAAACATGGCGGTAAAAATTACTCGCCGTGATATTTGAATGAAAGCTGCATCTTTGCGCGGAATACCAACTCGTTATCCTTGCCGATTTTGACATCGAGTTTTGAGACTTCTGCCACACGCAAATCACGCAGCGATTTACTGGCGCTGGCGATAGCGTTTTTCGCGGCATCCGCCCACGACGATTTGCTGGTGCCGACGATTTCAATAATTTTATAAACTGACGAGCCGCTTTTTTCTTTCTTTGCCATGATGTCCTCCAGAGTTTTTATAAACGGAGGTTAACGATACGCTCACGGCGCAGGCGTGGCAAGCACGCGCGCCTTAAGCAGTTCCAGTCCTTCCAAAGCCGCGCAGCGCTACCCAGAGGGTTACTCGGTCCCGCCTTGGGTTGAGGTGACATCGGCTTCGATAGTGCCGCGGGCAACGCGAATTGAAATCGCTGCTCCCGGTTTGAGTGCGGCGACATCGCGAACCACTTTGCCGTCGTGCTGAACGATGCTGTAGCCACGTTCGAGCACTTGTAGCGGACTTAATAGGGCAAGTGAGTTTTTACGCGCTTGTAGCGCGTTTTGGTGTTGCGCCAGATGAATCAGCAATGCGCGTTTCAACGCCGCCTGACTCAACGCGACCCGCTCGACCAGCCGGATGCGCAGCTGCTCCGGACGATTCGACGCGAGCTTTTGTCGCAACATCGCCAGGCGGTGTGCGGCGTCGCGCTGTTGCTGGCCAATCGCATGACGGATACGCGCGCGTAGCAGTGACAACCTGTCTCGCTCGCTCGCCAATCGCTGATGCGGCGATATCAGTGCGCGTGCGGCGCGATCCAGTCGCTGCTGCATCGTCTCGATGCTTCGTTGCATCGCCCGCGCCAGTTCGTAGCTTCTGGCGGCGACGGCATCCAGCAAATCAGCACGATTCGGCGATATCAGTTCGGCTGCGGCGGTGGGGGTCGGCGCGCGCTGATCGCACACAAAGTCACAGATCGTAAAATCGGTTTCGTGGCCCACGCCGGAAACGACCGCGATTTTGGTATCTTCTTGGAGGCGCACAATCGCTCGCGCCACCGATTCATCGTTGAAGGCCCACAAGTCTTCGATGCTGCCGCCGCCACGGCAGACGATCAGCGTATCAATTTCATTGCGTAACCTGACCGCGTTAATCTCGGCGGTGATTTCAGCGGGTGCCATCGCTCCTTGTACCGATGTCGGGTAGATGATGACGGGAATCATCGGCGCGCGTCGTGCAAGGGTGGTCAGCACATCGCGCAACGCGGCGGCCTTGAGAGAGGTCACCACACCGATCGCACGCGGAAAATTAGGCAGGTCTTTTTTACGAGAAACTTCAAACAAGCCTTCGCGGGCGAGCTTGGCTTTCAATCGTTCGAATGCTTCAAATAGCGCGCCCAACCCTGCGCGGCGCATATTTTCGACGCCCAATTGAAATTCGCCGCGCGCCTCGTATAGCGAGGGCAGGGCGCGCACTTCAACCTGCATGCCATTCTCGGGCGTGAACGACACTTGGCTGGCGCGACCTCGAAACATCACACATCGCACTTGCGCGGATTCATCCTTGAGCGAGAAATACCAGTGCCCACTGGCCGCCCGCATCACGTTCGATAACTCGCCCGATACCCACAGCAATTCGAGGTTGGCTTCCAGCATATTTTTAACCCGCCGATTCAGCTCTGAGACCGCCATGACCTTGGCAGGTTCGCGGGCTGGGACCGCTGCGGGGCGTTGAAAAAGAGGCATTGAATCGTCGAATTCCATGGGTGAAATACTACCATCGCGTCGCGCTGCAGGCGGAGTTATGAACCGCAAATAGTGTCTTTAAGTCTTGACAAACTGATTTATGACGATTTTGTCATGCAAGGCGGAGAATCTTTTTAAGTAATTGATTTTAAACTGGTTTCAGATCGTCTATTTTTTGAGCGCGGAAGAAAAAACCGTTACAGTTTCGAGACTTAGCGCACATGCCCGGAACCAATACACAGACTTATCCACAGCGTCTGTGGATGAATATTTATGTCTCGCGTATGAGCACCATCTGGCGCGGTGTTTTGTTGAAAGTCCTCGTGAATAGTGGTGTTTGAGCCCATTGATTTAAAAAAATTTTTATGAAGTGTGTGCTCGATTTTTCGTTAAAAAGGTGTCAACTTTTCGAAATTTTCTTCAATCGAAAAATGAACAAACCGCCCCAAGCAGTTGTCTTTATTGAACAAGTTCTGCAGCTTATTTTTGCGGCGCTTGTGAAACCCCCATCGGTTACGATAAAGTGCCTGCATTGATGTGAATGAACAACAAAATTTTGCAGACACCTAACAGATGAAGCTGGCGTTGTGATAGCCGAATTTGGTGAGCAGAGTTTATTAAGATCACAATGCGTAATTCGCTAACCAAATGCAATCTGGTGAGGCAATGTGAGCATTGATGACTGCTTTTGAGCGCGTTCACATCACGCGAAACAGTCGTGCGATTTAGCTGTGCCACGAATCGAATGCGCGCACCTTAGTTAACAGTATTCAACGCACTTTTTATTTTTTATATTCCGGGAGTCCGAATTGCTGTCCATTATTCAAGCTGCAGGTTGGACCATCTGGTTGATCATTTTGTCTTCGGTTATTACGCTCGCCATCATTGGTGAGCGGATGTGGTCACTGCGCCGTTCGGTGGTGCTGCCGTCGAATTTATTTGCCGACACCGTAAACGCCTACCGCACGCAGGGGCCCACCGCCGAGCTGATTGCAAAGTTGACTGAAAACTCGCTGCTGGGTCGCGTATTTGCGTCCGGTATCGCGAATGTAAGAAGCACCCGCGACGTGATGAAAGAGTCGATGGAAGAAACCGGCCGCGCGGTGATGGTGGAAATGGAACGCTTTCTGGTCGGACTCGGTACGATTGCAACTGTTGCGCCGCTGCTGGGATTGTTCGGCACGGTGATCGGCATGATCGATATTTTTGGTGCGTCGACCGCAAGCGGACAAAATCCGGCGCAATTGGCGCGCGGCATTTCAGTCGCGCTTTACAACACCGCGGCGGGTATCGCGGTGGCGGTTCCAGCGCTGGTTTTTTATCGTCACTTCCGCGGCAAAGTCGATGTCATGGTGATCGATATGGAGCAGCAAGGGATCAAGCTGGTTGAAACGCTGCACGGGGATCGCAAGTGAATTTCCGTCGTGGCCGGGTCCGCGAAGAGCCGGAGATCAACTTCATCCCGCTGATCGATTTGTTGCTCGTTATTTTGATTTTCTTGATGGTCACGACCACGTATTCGAAATACGCGGAACTACAAATTAATTTGCCTGAAGCCACGGCCGAGAAAGCGCCTGATCGCCCACAAGTGATTAATATCGGCGTAGATGCGACCAGTAAATACGCTATTAACGGCGTGCCGATCCCCTTCAATGGCGTTGATTCGCTCGCAAACGCGCTCAAAGAAGCCGCCGCAACCGCCAATATGAAAGATCCGGTGATCGCGATTGGTGCCGATGCGGGCGCGACCCATCAGGCCGTGATCAATGTCATGGAAGCCGCACGTACGCTGGGTTTCACCAAAATTTCATTTACGACGCAGGCGAAAGCAGCGAACTAACTGCGAGCCTTGCTTCGCAAATTCTGAATCGAAGCCCCGCCATGAGAGCGCAGTTTGAAGCATTTATGGTCCAGGAGTGGCAGCAGGGCTCGATCTGGCAGATTATTCTTCGACCGTTATCGTGGCTGTTCGCTTTTATCACCGCGATCCGCCGATTTTTCTTTCGCGTCGGCATTTCAAAAATAACCCGAGTCGGTGTGCCGGTCATCGTCGTCGGTAACATCAGCGCGGGCGGCACCGGCAAAACGCCGCTGGTGATCGCGATTGCTGAGTTACTCGAAAAATCGAATCGCCATCCCGGCGTGGTCACGCGTGGCTACCGGCAGTCTAGAGCCATGCCGCGCACATTTGCCCCGCCTGTTCCCGTGCTAAATCCGCAGCAAGCCGCGATTACCGCGAGTGACGAAGCGCTGCTGATGTCGCAACGATTAACCGCCCCGGTGTTTGCGAATCCAGATCGGGTCGCGGCGGTGGCGGCGCTTTTAAAGCGTTATCCTCAAACCGATGTGGTCATCAGCGATGATGGTTTGCAGCACTACCGCCTTGGGCGTGATCTTGAAATTGCGGTGGTCGATGGCGCGCGCGGCTTTGGCAATCAGCACCTGATTCCGGCTGGACCGCTGCGTGAGTCAACCGCGCGATTAAAAACGGTGGATTGCATCGTCGTTAATGGCGTGCCGAAAATCGGACTCAATCTTGAACACGATCTGGACCAATATGGTCCGCCCGTGTTCCGCATGAATCTGGGGCACGAAGCGTTCCGAAAACTAGGCGCAACTGAGGCTGTGTCGATAGAGGAATTTCGGGAGCAGATGTTTGGCAAAAAAATTCATGCGGTCGCGGGCATCGGCAACCCGCAACGCTTTTTTGATCATCTCGAACGCCTTGGCCTGTACTGTACTGCCACGCATCCCTTTTCAGATCACCATGCGTTCAAGCGGTCCGAGTTAACGCTGCCCGACGCTGATATTATTCTGATGACCGAAAAAGACGCGGTAAAGTGCAAGGCATTTGCGGATGAGCGTATGTTTGCGATGCGGGTCGACGCGATACTGCCGCCTGAATTTGATCATTTTATTCTGCAACACTTGACCGCCATTGCCGCTGCAAAATCCAACTAAAAATACGAATTGATCACCATGGCCCTAGACCCAAAGCTGCTGGAAATATTGGTGTGTCCGATGACCAAAGGACCGCTCAGAATGTCACGTGACAAGACCGAGCTGATTTCAAAATCAGCGCGCCTCGCCTACCCGATTCGCGACGGCATACCGGTCATGCTGGTCGACGAAGCAAGACCGCTGCTGGACAGCGAAGAAATTTAGGCACGGCTTCCAGATCAAAACGGCTTGACGCACAAAATGGCTGCTGAATTTATTGTCGTTATTCCCGCGCGGTTCGCGTCCACGCGCCTGCCGGGCAAGCCGCTCGCGGACATCGCGGGCAAGCCGATGGTGGTGAGGGTGGCTGAACGTGCTGCGCAAGCCGCACCGTCAGGTGCTAAAAATGTCTGGGTCGCGACCGATCACGCAGATGTGTTGGCCGCATGTTCCGCCCATGGCGTGCAGGCGCTTTTCACCCGCGCTGATCATCCGCAGGGCACAGATCGGATTGCCGAGGTGGTCGCGCAATTGCAATTGGCGGATGATGCCATCGTGGTCAATGTTCAAGGCGACGAGCCGCTAATCGCGCCGGAACTGATTCGCGCGGTCGCAGACACATTGGCCGCCAAGCCTAATGCCGCAATCGCGACGGCATCGCATTCGATTACCGACGCGAAGGAATTTTTTAATCCGAACGTGGTGAAAGTCGTGACTGATATTGATGGCTACGCGCACTATTTCAGCCGTGCGCCGCTGCCGTATGCCCGCGATGCATTTACGCTCGATCAAACCTCATTGCCGAAAAATTTTATCGCGCAGCGCCACATCGGCATCTACGCGTATCGCGCCTCGTTTTTGAAACGCTATGCCGCGCTGGCCCCCGCGCCGACTGAGCAATGGGAGGCGCTGGAGCAATTGCGTGCGATGTACCACGGCTACCGAATCGCGGTATTGCCTTGGACCGGCGCGATTGCACCCGGGGTGGATACAGCCGAAGATTTGGCGCGGGTACGAAAATTGGTGGGCTAGGAGCCGACGTTCGGCGCGAAATACCAGTTAAAATCAGGCTTCTCGGTATTCACTACGATCCACCACCACAATAATAAAGGTTGACCCCAATGCGGTTAATTCTCCTAGGAGGGCCTGGTGCAGGCAAGGGCACGCAGGCGACATTCATCAAAGAAAAATTTGGCATCCCGCAGATTTCCACGGGAGACATGCTGCGCGCGCATGTCAAAAGCGGCTCCGCCCTTGGGGTGGCCGCGAAAAAAGTTATGGATTCAGGCGCGCTTGTGTCGGACGACATCATCATCGCGATGGTGAAAGAACGCATCACCGAAGCGGATTGCGCGAACGGATTTTTATTCGACGGATTCCCGCGCACGATCCCGCAGGCGGACGCCATGAAAGCGGCCGGGATCAAGCTCGATTACGTGGTCGAAATTGCGGTCGACGATAGCGAAATTATCGAGCGCATGTCGGGCCGCCGGTTGCACCTGCCGTCGGGGCGCACGTACCACACAAAATTTAATCCGCCCAAAGTCGCTGGCAAAGACGATGTAAGCGGTGAAGATTTGATCCAGCGCGATGACGATAGAGAAGCCACCGTTAAAACGCGCCTCGATGTGTATCACGAACAAACCGAGCCGCTGATTTCCTATTACGGCGATTGGGCGAAATCGAGCGACAGCCATGCGCCGAAGTACGTGAAAATTTTGGGCGTCGGTAAAGTGGAAGAAATTCGCGAGAAAATTTTTGCAGCCCTTGTCTAATCTTTTTTTTCATTTTCAATCATGATTAAAAATGCTTTCTACGCCCAGTCGGGCGGCGTCACCGCGGTCATCAATGTGTCCGCGCAAGCAGTGATCGAAACGGCCCGTAAATACCCAAAAAAAATCGGCAAAGTGTATGCGGGCCGCAACGGCATTATTGGCGCGCTGACGGAGGATTTGATTGATACGTCCAAAGAGCCACTGGCGAGTATCAAAGCGCTTGGCCACACGCCCGCCGGCGCTTTCGGTTCGTGCCGCTACAAGCTTAAAAGTGTTGATCAAAACCGCCGTGAATACGAGCGTTTGATCGAAGTTTTTAAAGCCCATAACATCGGCTATTTCTTCTATAACGGCGGCGGCGATTCGGCTGATACCTGTCTGAAAATTTCGCAGCTGTCCGATTCAATGGGCTATCCGTTAATCGCCGTCCATGTGCCCAAAACTGTGGATAACGATTTGCCGATCACCGATTGCTCGCCCGGTTTCGGATCAGTCGCAAAATACGTCGCCGTGAGCATGCGCGAGGCGGGCCTCGATGTTGCGTCGATGTCAAAGACGTCCACCAAGGTATTTGTGTTTGAAGTGATGGGCCGCCACGCAGGATGGATCGCCGCTGCCACCGGCTTGGCGCAAACCAAAGACATGCCCGCGCCGCAAATTATTTTGTTTCCCGAAATCACGTTTGATCCGAAGGCATTTATCAAACGCGTCGATCAAGTCGTCAAGCGCGACGGCTATTGCGCCATCGGTGTGTCCGAAGGCATTCGCGGTAAAGACGGCAAATTCGTTTCTGAATCCGGCTTGGTCGACGCGTTCGGCCACGCGCAATTAGGCGGTGTCGCGCCGTTCATTGCCGACATGGTCAAGCGCGAATTAAAACTCAAAAACCATTGGGCCGTCGCCGATTATTTGCAACGCGCCGCCCGCCACGTCGCGTCAAAAACCGATGTCGAGCAAACCTACGCGCTGGGCAAAGCGGCGGTAGAGTTCGCCGTGAAAGGCATGAATGGCGTGATGCCCGCCGTCAGACGCATCACCGGCAAACCCTACAAATGGGAAATCATCGCCGCCCCGTTAACCCAAGTCGCCAACCATGAAAAGAAAATGCCCCGCGATTTCATCACCGCCGACGGCTTCCACATCACCCAGAAATGCCGCAATTATTTGCAGCCGCTGATCGCAGGCGAGGCATATCCACCGTATGAAGATGGATTGCCGAAATACGTGAAGCTGAAGAACGTCGCGGTGAAGAAGAAGTTGAAGGGGTTTGTGGTTTAGAGTCTGCCGCCCAAATTTGGGATCGCTTGATGAGTAAATTCGTGAGGCCGTTTCGCTACAATTGCCCGCGAGGTACAAATATTTTTAGAACTCGCATTACCCATCAGCATCAAAAGTCTGGTTGTGCTGTTAAGTGGTTGTACAAATTCAGAAAGAATAGCTATGAATATTCGTCACATTAAACCTCTCGTTTTTATTTTGGCAGGTCTGATCGGTTTCGCTAGTTATGAGGCCAGTCTTCGGTTATTTCACTCGGCTTTTTTAGGTGAAGACTTTATTCACGGTGCTTGGTTAGGCGTCAGCATTGGTTTGGAAATTATTGGGTTGATTCTTTTTGCGAGGTCAAAAACGGGACTCGGTCGCTGAGTCACGGACAGTTAAAAAAGGGCAGTGACTTTAGCCAGACTCTTGGCACCCTTTCATCTCACGTTGAGTTATTTTTGAGCGCAGCCGCAGCATTTGATGCTGGTGTTCATTTCCTCGAAGGCGCGTTCAAAATATCTGACAAGGTGAAACCATGAAAGCACACTACGATTTCAGCAAAGGCAAGCGCGGTCAGTTTCATGATAACGATGCGGTGTTCATGTTGCCTGTCTATCTCGATCCAGAGGTGCAAACCTTTCTGTCAGCAACGGCGCAGGCAAAAGGGGTAGAGCTTGCGGAGCTGGTCAATAGCTTGCTGAAAAAAGATATTGAGTTGATTGAAGCAGCGAAGTAAATCACCTGAGCAATGACGGCACTGCATTTTTCCGTCATATGAAGATAAATTGCCGAAATACGTGAAGCAGAAGAACGTCGCCGTGAAGAAGAAGTTGAAGGGGTTTGTGGTTTGATGGGCCGCACTTAGAGGTGCATTTACGGTCGACGTGATCAAATCGTTTCACTGCGTCGTTTTAACTATCCCGCCCTCGCACGCTCGAAATCATCGGCGCAAGTTAACTTTAAAGAGAAACGCTCAGTGCCGAAAAAAGCGCCCGCCACAAAAAGTACAAATTCGTCCGCCAACATCGGCTTCGAAGCCAAGCTCTGGCTCGCCGCTGACAAGCTGCGCAACAACATGGACGCCGGCGAATATAAGCACGTCGTGCTCGGCCTCATTTTCCTCAAATACATCTCGGATAGCTTCGACGAACACCACGCCAAGCTAATCGATGGCAAGGGTGAATACGAAGGCGCGAACCCCGAAGACAAAGACGAGTACCTCGCCGCCAATGTTTTCTGGGTGCCGAAAGAAGCACGCTGGCCGCAACTGCAAGCGCGCGCCAAGCAACCCAGCATCGGCAAAGACGTAGACGACGCCATGGTCGCCATCGAGCGCGACAACCTGCGCCTCAAAGGCGCGCTCAACAAAAACTACGGCCGCGCGGATCTCGACAAACACCGCCTGGGCGAACTCATCGACCTCATCGGCTCCATCCAGCTCGCCGATGTCGCTGCCCGTTCGAAGGATTTGCTCGGCCGCGTCTTCGAATATTTCCTCACCCAGTTCGCCAGCGCCGAAGGCAAGAACGGTGGCCAGTTCTACACGCCAAGCTGCGTGGTGCGCTTGTTAGTGGAAATGTTGGCACCTTACAAGGGTCGCATCTACGACCCCTGCTGCGGCTCCGGCGGCATGTTCGTGCAATCAGAAAAATTCGTCGAAGCCCACGGCGGCAAGCTGGGCGACATCAGCGTGTATGGTCAAGAGAGCAATCCCACCACGCGCCGCCTCGCCATCATGAATCTCGCGCTGCGCGGCATCGAAGCCGACTTCGGCCCTGAGAATGCCGGTTCCTGGCCCGCACCATGCTCAAGCTCGAAGCCTATTTTCATTACCGCAACCTCGATGTTTCTACGCTAAAAGAATTAGCCAAACGCTGGAAACCGCAGATCATGAGCGGCATGAAAAAACACGGCAAACACGAAGCGCTGGCCGATATTTACGAGAGTATTGAAAAGCTGAAATACTATCGGGAGCATTTTCTGAATTTGGGGTAGATTTAGAAGGGTTATTTGCCAAAACCTAGGCTAGACGGGCGCTTTCAGACATTTTTCTCAAAATGCGACTTTATTGTTCTAATCCATTGGATTATAATCCCTTCCAATGTTGACCATCGCCGAGCTACCCGAATACATTCGTCAAGCGCAAAAGCTGATGTCTGTCGACGAACGTCGCGAAATTATCGATTACCTGGCCGCACACCCCAAGGCAGGCGATCTAATCGAGGGAACGGGCGGCATTCGTAAACTACGTTGGGGGCGCGGGAGCAGTGGCAAAAGTGGCGGCGTCCGAGTCATCTATTACATGCATAGCGAATTAATGCCGCTTTATTTAATTACGTTGTTTGCCAAAAACGAGCAGGGGAATTTAACAAAGGCCGAACGCAATGAGCTTTCATTGTTGGTAGATGCGTCAATACAAATCTGGCTGGAGAAATAACATGAGCACAGCATTCAAAAGTATCAAGCGAGGGTTAAACGAGGCGATTCAACACGCCAAAGGCAAACGTATTGCCATACAAATTTACGAGCCCAAAAGCGTTGATGTGGCAGCGTTGCGCAAACGGGTCGGCATGACGCAAGAGCAGTTCGCTTCACGGTTTGGTTTCTCTGTGGCCACGCTGCGCCACTGGGAACGCGGCGACCGCCGTCCTGCCGGGCCGTCGCTTGTGCTACTAAACGTGATTGAGCGTGATCCAAAGGCTGTCATGCGGGCGTTGAACTAGCCCGCCATGAGCCAAACCCTCATCAATCAATACCTAAACCAACTTTCCTCACTCAAGAAAGTTTCCGGCTCACTGCGCGAAAGTGTGCTGCGTGAGGCGTTTAAAGATTTGCTCAAGGCTTGGGGGCGGCAGCACGACCTCACTTTTATTCCCGAATACGCGCTCGATACGCTAACCAAAGAAAAGCGCTATGTCGATGGCGCACTCCTATATTCGCTGCGTGTGCCGTTTGGCTATTGGGAGGCGAAAGATACCAAGGACGATCTCGATGCCGAGATTGAAAAGAAATTCAAGCGCGGCTATCCGCAAGACAATATTATTTTTGAAGATACCCTCACCGCGGTACTGTTTCAAAACCGACGCGAAGTCATTCGCGTGGCGGCGGATGATGTCGAGCAGTTAGCCAAGCTGCTCAAATTATTTTTCGGCTTTGAGCGCGCCGAGATCACAGTATTCAATAAAGCCGTCGGCCAATTCAAACAAGATTTGCCCGCAGTGCTGCAAGCGCTGCGCGAAATGATTGAGGCCGCGTATAAAACCAATAAAAAATTCGTCGCCGAATCGGCCCGCTTTCTCACCCACGCGCAGGAAGCGATTAACCCCAGCCTGATTGCGGCTGATGTGCGCGAGATGTTGATTCAGCATGTATTGACGGAAGAAATTTTTGCCACCGTTTTCCCCAATACGTCTTTCCACCGCGAAAACAATATCGCTCGCGAGCTGTACAAACTCGAATCTACCTTCTTCACCGGCAATACTAAATTCCAAGCCCTCAAAGCCTTAGAGCCGTATTACGCCGCCATTCGCGGTGCGGCCTCACAGATTGAGAGGCATCACGAGAAGCAGGCTTTCCTCAAATCGCTCTACGAAAATTTTTACAAAGTTTATAACGTCAAAGCCGCTGACAGACTCGGTGTTGTCTACACGCCAAATGAGATTGTCCGCTTCATGATCGAGAGCGCAGATTGGCTGTGCGAAAAACATTTCGGCAAAAATCTGATCGATAAAAATGTTGAAATTCTCGATCCCGCCACGGGTACCGGAACCTTCATTTGTGAGCTGTTGGAGCACTTTCGCGGCCAGCCCGCTAAGCTCAAACAAAAATACAAAGAAGAACTGCACGCCAACGAAGTCGCCATCCTGCCGTATTACGTTGCCAACTTAAACATCGAAGCCACCTACGCCGCCATCACCGGCGAATACAGCGAATTTGAAAATTTATGCTTCGTCGATACCCTCGATAACGTCGGCCTGCACACCGCCGCACGTGGCAGCACAGCAGATTTATTCGGCAGTGTGACCGAAGAAAACGTCGCGCGGATTAAGCGGCAGAACAGTAAAAAGATCAGCGTGATTATTGGCAATCCGCCGTATAACGCTTGGCAAGAAAATTTTAACTTGCGAAACGCCAATAGGCCGTATCAGTCTGTTGATCAACGCATCCGAAAAACATATCAGGAATTGGGTACAGCGCAAAATCAGATTGCGCTTTACGACATGTACGTTCGATTTCTGAGATGGGCGAGTGATCGACTGGAGCAAAACGGAATTGTAGGTTTCATTACCAATCGGTCGTTCATTGAGAGCCGTTCGTTCGATGGCTTCCGCGCAAGCATCGAGGGCGAATTTGATCATCTTTATGTGATTGATCTTGGCGGTGATATTCGAACGCTGTCCGGGCAGGATGGCATTTTTTTAAACGAAGAACATACAATATTCGGGGCGGCTGCTGCGGTTGGTATCGCAATTTCATTCTTTATCAAGAAGCCTTCAAAGGCTAGGAAATGTACGATTAACTACATACATCCTTGCGATATTCGCGCTACCCGCGATGAAAAGCTAGGTTTTTTGGCAACCCATACTCTTGAAGAAATACCGTTTGAAATTATTAAGCCAGATAAGAAACATAACTGGGTAAATCTGACAGACAACGATTTTGATTCTTTATTGCCAATTATTGGCAAGGATACCAAAGCAGCAGAAAGCCAAGGAAAAGAAAGGGCGATATTCAAGTTGTTCACCCGTGGTGTTGCTACCCAGCGAGATGACTGGGTTTATGACTTTTCACCTGCGTCTCTTGAAACGAAAATGCGTTATTTTGCTTCAGCATATGAAGGTGCAAGAACAAAAAATGACACTGCGAACCTAGCAATCAAATGGGATCGTGAGCTTGAGAAGTACCGCGAGCGAAATATTAAAAAGAGCTTTGACAAAATAGCGATTGTCACCAGTCTTTACCGCCCTTTTTGTAAGTCATTTTTTTATTTTGATCGCCACTTTAACGGCATGATTTACCAATGGAAAAACCTTCTCCCAAACAAGGATGCCACTAACCAATTCATCCTCTACACACAGCCGGGATCACAGAAACCGTTCATGATGGGCGCATCGGACCAAATTACTGATTTGCATTTTGTTGGTGCTGCTGCCGGGACGGAATGTTTGCCATTTTATCGTTACGACGAAGCAGGCAACCGAGTAGACAACATCACCGACTGGGCACTAACCCAATTCAAAAAACATTACGCCGCGAAAACGATCAGCAAAGAAGCCATTTTCCACTACGTCTATGCGGTGCTCCACAACCCAATCTACCGCGAGAAATATGCGCTGAACTTAAAACGCGAATTCCCGCGCATCCCGTTTTATGGTGCGACCGTAGCTGATTTCAAACAATGGTCTGATTGGGGCACGGCGCTGATGGATTTACATATCGGCTACGAAGCCGTCAAACCCACCAAGCTAAAACGCACCGATACGCCAGACGAAAAAGCGCGCAACAACGCCGGCAAATCCTACGCGCCCAAAGCGATGCTCAAAGCCGACAAAGTGGCTGGCCGCATTACCCTAGATAGCGAGACCACGCTAGACGGCGTGCCCGATG
The DNA here is from genome assembly GCA_038224475.1 of Burkholderiales bacterium. GTDB lineage: Bacteria > Pseudomonadota > Gammaproteobacteria > Burkholderiales > Usitatibacteraceae > UKL13-2. The sequence goes on along the minus strand of JBBRFJ010000007.1, from coordinate 17,373 downwards.
CTGCATGGACCTATAAGCTCGGCAATCGCTCCGCCCTCGAATGGATACTCGATCAATACAAAGAAAAGAAACCCAAAGACGCCACCATCCGCGAAAAATTCGACACCTACCGATTCGCGGATTACAAAGAAAAAGTCATCGATTTGTTGATGCGCGTGACCACCGTGAGTGTGGAGACAATGGCGATTGTGGATGCGATGAAGAATGCGAAGCGGTAACGGTAAAACAGGAAGGAAACAGCAATGAGCAAGCGTATGTGGATGGTTCGTAGCGATTCTGGGCGGTTTTATAACGACTTTCAAGAGTCTGGATATGTTGCAATCGGTTGGAGTGAAATTGACGAAGTAAAACCAGATGAGGCAAAGAATAAGCTCATCACCCGCTTAGCGCTGATAAACCCGAATTCGAAGCCTGGCAGCGTATTGTCGGCAGCCTCACAGATTCTGCGATTTTTGAATGAAATAAAAGTTGGTGATGATGTAGTGACGTACGAGCCCGGGCTTCGCATTTATTTGCTTGGCGAAATTATCGGTGGGCCGATTTACGATGTGGCGCTGTTTGCTGGCGAGTTGCCGAGGGCTAGAAAAGTAAAGTGGAGGCATCAAATTGCCAGAGATTCTTTAACTTCGCGAGCGCGTAATACGTTGGGCTCAACATTGACATTGTTTGAGGTGTCCCCCGATGTTGCCGACGAGTTGCGGGCGCTTCCCTCGCATAGCTCCTCACCAGCGGTTACTAGCCCGTCTCCATTAGCCATGGTTGAAGATGCGGTTGAATCATTTCGAGACCAAGAAATACGTGCGATCGAATTAATTAAAGATTCAGTAAATACGTTGGATTGGGAAGATATGCAGGAGTTGGTTGCGGGTATTTTGCGCGCTATGGGATATAAGACGCAGGTTTCGCCGTCAGGCCCGGATCGCGGCAAAGACATTGTTGCTTCGCCAGATGGGTTCGGCTTCGAGAATCCGCGCATCGTAGTAGAAGTCAAACATCGCAAGGGCGCAATGGGAGCACAACAAGTGCGAAGTTTCCTAGGTGGACGGCACAAAGACGATCGTGGCCTTTATGTCAGTACTGGTGGCTTCTCAAAAGACGCCCATTACGAAGCAGAGCGTGCCTCGGTTGCGACGGCACTCTGGAACTTGGATGATCTTGTGCGAGCTTTGGTCGAGCATTACGAAAAGCTGGATAACGAAACCAAGCGCCTTGTGCCTCTACGGCGTGTTTATTGGCCTGGCTAAATGCGCCGCACAACGGCAGACCTATGGAAATGCCTTAACAATTAAAGGGGCAGCAATAAAAGGGGCCGTGGTCGATTTCCCTGCGCAGATTGGAAAGGGTTAACATCGGGACCCACAATCAAGAAGTGTAAACCCCTGCACAGGTGAGGCTTTCAAGCCATTTTTGGCTAAAAGACAGCCCCAATGCTTGAGTTTGGTTTTTTAATCGGTGGTGCTGCGTTAAATCGTTATAGTTTCTCCAGCTTAAATATAACCGCGCAAACGTATTCTTATTATAGAATATTCGATATATCTTAATTAAGAGCGAGCATCTGAGTTCTAAATTAAGCCAACTTAACCACACCGGCCCAATCCGATGCCAGAGCAAGAATTGTCCACTCGCGCGGGGCGCTACATTTTCCAGCCAACCGGCTATCGGGCTTACTGTCCTGCGCCTTTGCCGCCGGTTCCTCCGGTTGCGATTGAGGGCGAGCTATTGCGCCTGCTTTCGGATGCAGATCGTGCTTTGGCGAGACTGGATGCGGTGTCGACGTTCCTGCCAAAACCTGACTTGTTCGTGGCGATGTATGTTCGCCAGGAGGCGGTGCTTTCCTCGCAAATCGAGGGCACCCAAAGCACCCTTGAAGATGTGTTGGCCTATGAGGCGAACGCGACTCACAACAAGGCACCGAAGGACGTCGAGGAGGTAGTGAATTATGTGCGGGCGATGAACCACGGCCTCAAGCGCTTGCCCGAGCTGCCGCTGTCGCTGCGTCTGCTGCGCGAAATTCATAAGGAGCTGATGCACAACGTCCGCGGCGCGGAGCGCACGCCGGGCGAATTTCGTACGTCTCAAAATTGGATTGGCCCACCGGGTTGTGCGCTGGCGAATGCGGCATTTGTGCCGCCACCAGCGCAGGAGTTGATGCAGTTTCTTGGCGATTTCGAAAACTTCATTCACGCGCACAAGGTGGATACGCCGCTCCTGATCCAGTGCGGGCTGGCCCATGCCCAGTTTGAAACCATCCACCCGTTCCTGGATGGCAATGGCCGCGTCGGTAGGCTGCTCATTGCGTTGATGTTGTGCGAGGCCAACGCGCTGGCTCGGCCACTGCTTTATCTCTCGCATTACCTGAAAGCGAACCGCGCGGAATACTATGACCGCCTCACCGCCATTCGCGAACGCGGCGATTGGGAGGGATGGCTGCGTTTCTTTTTGCGCGGCGTGGCGCAGGTCAGCGCGCAAGCGAGCGAGACGGCGCGGCGTATTATTGCCCTGCGTGAAACGCAACGCGCAACGTATGCCGCGAACGCGAATGCCCTCAAGCTGATCGACGCGCTGTTCGAAAAACCGATCGTCAATGTGAAGCGAGCAAGCGAGATTCTCGGTGTTTCCAACGTCACCGCAAACGCGCTAGTGGCGAAGCTGGAAGCGGCCGGCGTGTTAAAAGAGATGACGAGCTGGGGCAGGAACCGCGTGTTTCGCTTCCAGCCTTATCTTGAATTGTTTTCTGGTGAGAGAATTTAAGGGGTTGTGGTCGATCCTTCTGCGAATCGTGCCGGGGACGCCGTTCAGCATTTGCAGCAAATAAACAAAAAGGCTAGCAGTGGTGCGGGTTTCCACCAGTTTTTGATCTTGAATATGACAGCGCAGGAAACACGAGGGACTAGCGTAAGTGTTCTCAAAAATGCTACAGTTGTTCTCAATATGAGATCAAACCCTCCCACTTCCGCGCCTCAATTACTGGAAATCTTGTTCGGCGCATATCGGCGCGAGATTCTTTCGCTGCTGCTGCTGCGTCCCGACGAGTCGTTCTACGTGCGGGAAATTTCGCGGATGACGGGGGTGTCAGCTGGCTCGCTACATCGGGAGCTGAAGCTGCTAGCGGATGCCGGCTTGCTCTTGCGCACTGAAGCGGGCAACCAAGTGCGGTATCAAATGAATCGCGATTGTCCGATCGTACCGGAGCTGGCGGGAATATTTCGCAAGACTGCCGGCTTGGCGGATGTGTTGCGCGAGTTGCTGGTGCCGCTGGACTCGAAAATTGCTATGGCATGGGTGTTCGGCTCGATGGCGCAGGGGAATGCGCAAGCAAGCAGTGATATTGATTTAATGGTCATCGGCTCGGCCTCTTTCGCTAGTGTGGTGGAGGCATGCCATGAGGGTGGTGCGCGACTGGGCCGCGAAGTAAACCCCGTGATCCTTACCAAGGCGGCGTTTCGCGCCAAGCTGCATGCGGGTGACCGATTCGTGGCGCGGGTGGCGAAGGAGCGCAAAATTTTTGTGATGGGGGATGAAAGTGAGTTTACAAAACTTGCTGAAGATCGGGCAGCTTAAGCCACATCCCACCGATGCGGATGAGATTGAGCAGCTACTGCTCGCGGCTGAGCGCAACTTGCGCGACGCGCACGCAACAGTGATTAGTGCCGAGACGCGCTTTGATGCCGCATACAAGACAATCATGCAAAGCGCATTGGCGGCGCTGATGATGCATGGCTACCGACCAGATACCAAAAAACCCGGCCACCATATGACGGTGTTGCAAACCTTGCCGCTCACTATTGACGCTGACCCGATCCGAGTTGCGGTGCTGGATGCGCTGCGACGCCAGCGCAATGTGAGCGACTACACGGGCGATGATGTCGATGATTCAACCGTCGAAAATTGTATAGCCGAGGCGACACGATTGCTTGCTGACGTGAAAAATTGGCGCAACGTAGAGCGGCCAGCGCTGATTACGGATCGTAAGCCTTAGCGCAGATACGACAGCAAAATTCCTATGTCGAATCTTAATGAATCGGTTGTCGAAGATGCCGCGCTGGAATGGTTTGGTGGGCTAGGCTATGCCATCGGTCACGGGCCGCAGATGGCCTGGTGAGCCTGCGGCGGAGCGTGAATCGTTTGGCAATGTGGTGTTGGTTCAACGCTTGCGCGATGCAATTCAGCGACTGAACCCAGCCATTCCCGGTGAGGCGAAAGAAGAAGCGCTACGCAAAGTTTTGTTATTGGATGCGGCCTCATTCGTTGGCAACAATCGCTCAATGCACAAAATGTTGCGTGATGGCGTGCCGGTTGAATACAAACGAGCGGACGGCAGCGTGGCCGGTGACCATCTGCGGCTAGCTTCATTTGCCGACGTAGACGCGAATGATTGGCTGGCAGTCAACCAGTTCACCGTGATCGAAGGCCAATACAACCGCCGCCCGGATATCATCATTTTCATAAACGGTTTACCGCTCGCGGTGATTGAACTCAAAAACGCGGCTGCTGAGAATGCCACCATCTGGTCGGCCTGCGAACAGCTACAAACCTACAAGGCGGAGATTCCGTCATTGATGCGCTACAACGAATTGTTGGTGGTCTCGGATGGATTGCAGGCGAGGGTAGGCTCGCTCACCGCGAACCAAGAATGGTTTAAGGTCTGGCGCACGATTGAAGGCGAACACGATGCGCCCAAGTCTGCGCTGGAACTGGAAGTGCTGATTCGCGGCGTGTTTGAGAAAGAGCGTTTCCTCGATCTGCTGCAACACTTCATCGCGTTCGAGGAAGACCCCGACACTGGCGCGGTGCAAAAAATCATCGCCGGCTATCACCAGTTCCATGCGGTGAACGCCGCTGTCGAAGAGACCGTGCGCGCCAGCGCGATGGAAAAAGCAAAGGCGGACGTCAATGCGGTGGATCTCGCCAAAGAGGAGCTGGGTAAATATTGGGTGGGCCGCATGCACGATGGCAAGCCGGGCGACCGGCGTGCGGGCGTGGTGTGGCACACGCAGGGCAGCGGCAAGAGCCTGACCATGCTGTTTTACGCGGCACGCATCGTCCGCCATTTGGCGATGCAGAACCCGACGCTGGTGGTGTTAACGGATCGCAACGATCTGGATGAACAATTATTCGGGCAATTCCAACGCTGCCATGAGCTGTTGGGACAGATGCCGGTGCAGGCGACGGATCGCGCGCACCTGCGCGAGTTGCTGTCGGTGGCGAGTGGCCGGGTGGTGTTCACGACGATTCAGAAGTTTCTGCCCGCGGGCTTGGCGAGCGGCGAGAGACTCCCCGCACTCAGCGAGCGTCGCAATATCGTCGTCATTGCCGATGAAGCGCATCGCAGCCAATACGATTTAATCGATGGCCTCGCACGACACATGCGCGATGCCTTGCCGCAGGCATCGTTCATCGGCTTTACCGGCACCCCGATTGAAAAGACTGACGCCAACACCCGCGCGGTGTTTGGCGATTACATCAGCATCTACGATATTCAACGTGCTGTGGCCGACAAGGCGACGGTGCCGATCTACTACGAAAGCCGCATTGCCAAGCTCGGCCTCAACGCTGCCGCGTTGCCCAAGCTGGATGAAGAGTTTGACGAAATCACTGAAGGCGAAGAGCAGAACCGCAAGGAAAAGCTCAAGACCAAGTGGGCCGCGCTGGAAGCACTGGTCGGTGACCCGAAGCGAGTCGCCCTCATCGCGCAGGATTTGGTGACTCATTTTGAAAAACGTCGCGAAGCGATGGACGGCAAGGCGATGATTGTTTGCATGAGCCGCCGCATTTGTGTGGATATGTACGAGGCGCTTATCAAGCTGCGGCCCGATTGGGCGAGCGCAAAAGATGATGACACTGAGGCGGAAAAGGACAAGAGTTGCGTGGTGAAAGTCATCATGACCGGCAGCGCCGAGGATGGCCCCACGTGGCAGCCGCATATCCGTAACAAGGAAAAGCGTCGCAAATTAGCCAACCGTTTCAAAGATAGCAAGGACCCGTTCCGCATCGTCATCGTGCGTGATATGTGGCTCACTGGTTTTGATGCGCCTTGCATGACCACGATGTACGCGGATAAACCCATGCAGGGCCATGGACTGATGCAGGCGATCGCGCGCGTGAACCGTGTTTTCCGCGACAAGCCGGGCGGGCTGGTGGTGGACTATCTGGGGCTGGCGGATCAACTCAAGCAAGCACTCGCGACCTATACCGAGAGCGGCGGCAAAGGTGATCCGACTTACGATGCCGCGCAGGCGATTGCTGTGATGCTGGAAAAGCACGGCGTGGCGAGCGATATGTTGCACGGATTTGATTGGGCAAAATGGACCGGCGGAACGGCGATTGAACGCCTCGCGCTAATACCGGCAGCGCAGGAACACATCCTTGAACAGGAAGACGGCAAGCCGCGCTTTGTGCAGATCGTGACTGAGGTGTCGCGTGCTTTTGCGCTCTGCGCAGCGAGCGACGAAGCAACTGCAATCCGCGATGATGTTTCATTCTTTCAAGCGATTCAGTCTGCGCTGAGCAAGCACAGCCCCAACAGCAAGAAGTCTCCCGAGCAGATTGATGCGGCGGTGCGCCAGCTGGTCTCCAAAGCGATCACGGCGGACGGACAGGTCATCGATGTGTTTACCGCAGCAGGATTGAAGAAGCCGGACATTTCAATTCTCTCGGATTCTTTTCTGGCAGAAGTGCGCGGCCTCAAGCATAGAAACGTCGCCGCAGAATTGTTGGCGAAACTCCTCAAGGACGAGCTCGCCATCCGTAGCAAGCGCAATTTTGTGCAAAGCGAGCTATTCAGCCAGAAGCTCAAGAAAACGCTAAACGCTTATCACAACCGCGCCATCGCCACGCAGGAGGTGATCGAAGAGCTGATCAAGCTGGCGAAGGAAGTTGAGGCGGCTGGCAAGCGCGGCGTGGATATGGGCCTGACCGACGATGAGATCGCTTTTTATGATGCGCTCGCGGAGAATGGTAGCGCACGGACAGTGATGGGCGACCAGCAACTGAAAGTGATTGCCACTGAACTCATCACCGCAGTGCGAAAAAGCGTGACAATCGACTGGACCTTACGCGAAAGCGCCCGCGCCAAAATTCGTGTGATCGTCAAACGAATCTTGAACAAATACGGCTATCCACCAGACTTGCAGGATGATGCGGTCAAGACGGTGTTGAAGCAGGCGGAATTGTTGTGTGCTGATGTTGATGCCGGTTAGCTCGATTTAAAACACCAATACAGGTGCGGCTTACCAGCCATTTTCGCCTCAAAACGCCCGCCAAATGGCGGTCTAGCGTCGAATTATCTGGAAGCCGCCGCAGTTTCACTTTTCGCCGCAGTCGCCAATGCCCGCGCCCGTATCAACGCCGGATGAGCTGCATCAACGGTGTGGCTGAGATGGTCGACAGCGCTGGTGAACGCGGTCTGCGCGGCGGCAGTGTCATTGGTTAGTGATTGAAGATCACCCAGCGCCAGCCATGCCCGCCCGGTGTTCACTGAATATGGCAAGCCGCCCTGTAATTTTTGGGACATTCGTAGAGCATCTTTGGCGTCTGCCAACCCAAGCTCAAATTGCTTGTCGTGCGACGCTACTTCTGCGCGGCCGATTAATGCGCTGATGGTGGAGCCGTTGACCAGGCGACTGTTAGCCACCGTCGTAAACTCGTTTCGGGCGAGCGGAAAATTTCCATTGGATAGCGCAATCCGACCGCGAAGAATATGTTCGCCTGCGGCCAGTGGCCCACCTGCCGGGCGAACAGAGGCATCCATTTTCTCAACCTGGCTCAGCAACAATTCGGCTTGCTTTACGTTGCCCATTTCACGCGCAATCACGCCCATCGCCACGAGACAGTAGGCTTGGCGGGCAGGGTGTTCGGCTTTTTTCGCCGCGTTTAACGCCTCAGTGAAAGCAGCTATTGCCTCGTTGTATCGGCCGGACAGTGCCAATGCGTTTGCGCGGCTGGTGAGTAAATAAGCAGGCGGTTCATTCACGCCGTTCTTTGCGATTAAGGTGATGATTTCGTCATAGCGTGCCAAGGCGGTAATTGCATTTCCCGAGCCAAGGTTGACGTGCCCCCAATTGCTGCGCACCAGGATCGCCTCCGCGCTGGCTTCGCGGCCCAGCTGAGAAAAAATGTTGAGCGAGTTTTCAAATTCACGATTAGCTTCGTCATTGCGTCCGCTTAAATGCAAGCCATAAGCGCGAATGCCGGTGAGGGTGGCGAGCCGCACAGAAGAAGGGCGCGGTGAAGCCCGCAAGAGTTCGAGTGCGCGGGTTGCATGGTCTACCGATAGCGGGCCGTCGCCCACGCTACCCGCCATGTAGGCGAGATAGCCTAAACATTCTGACGCCGTCTCGGCATCAAGGTTACTTTGTTTCGTAATCACTTGAAGGTCGCGGCGCGCTTCGTCCACGCGGCCAAACATTTCCTGGGCGGTCGCGTATTGGCACGCCAATCTCGCCTTCAACGAAGTATCCGACGAGCCGCTTGCGTCCTGTACAGCGCGTTTCAGTAGCGCTTCCGCTTTGCCCGCTTGACCTAGGGTTTCGCGATATCTTCCTAGCATCGCCAACACCACCGCGCGGTCTTCCGGCGCATCGCGGAATTGCTTTTCGGCCATCGCCTCACTGCGCTCGAGCATGTCGCTTAATTTCATCGGTCGATCGGCTTGTGCCGAGTCGGTCACAAACAATTCAAGAAACTCGGTGATAGCTTCATTGCGCGATAGTAGGGCGAGTGCGCGATCACGCTGCTTGGCGGCGGCACCGGCCTGCCAAAGTGCAACGGACAAGCCGGCAATCAACGAAAAGCCAATCGCCGCAGCGGCGACCACGGGAAACTTATTTCGGCTGAGAAATTTCTGCACGCGATAGCCAAGCGCATCGGGCCGCGCTTGTACCGGCAGACTCGCCAGATGTCGCTCAATATCTTGTGCGAATGCATCGACGCTCGGATATCGCTCTACCGCGTTCTTTTTGAGCGCCTTGTTGAGAATCGCGTCGAGGTCACCGCGCAAATATTTACTCACTGTTTCGTTCGTGCTGGCGGCGCTGGCAGGCCGCACATCAACAGACGCAATCGCGTCTTCAAGCGCCGCTGCACTTTGCCGTTTCAATTGATACGGCTTGGCCTCGGTCAGCAATTCGTAGGCGACCACGCCCAAACTATAAACATCGCTCGCCGTGCCAATTGGCTCGCCGCGAATCTGCTCGGGGCTCGCGTAATCCAGCGTCAGGGCGCGGCCCGATTGCTGGGTGAGCTGCGTTTCCTGCGTCAATTCGCCTTCCATTAATTTCGCTATTCCAAAATCAAGCAGGCGCACCTGGCCTTGCGCGGTGACGAGAATATTGGCCGGCTTTAAATCGCGGTGCACGACCAATCGAGCGTGCGCATGCGCGACCGCGCGGGCGACTTGCAAAATCAACTGCAACCGTTCGCGGATGGATAAGTTTCGATTTTTGCAATAGACATCAATCGCTTCGCCTTCGACGTATTCGAGCGCGAGGTAAGGACGCCCCAGCTCATCCATGCCGGCGTCGTAAATGCGGGCGATATTCGGATGGTCCAGGCTGGCCAAAATATCACGCTCACGCCTCATGCGTTCGGCCAAGCCGCGTGACCAGCTCACACGTGGCAGCTTGAGTGCAATCTGTCGTTTCAATCCGCCATCCATGCGCTCGGCCAACCACACTGCGCCCATCCCGCCGACCCCCAGCTCACGGATCAGTCGATAGGGGCCGATCACCGCATCAATCGCTGCGCCCGGCACGCCATCCGCGGGTGCTTCTTTGTCTGCGCCCAGGGTCAGTCTGGGGAGTGCGCCTAAAAAATCGTCGGTCTCGACACCCACCGCGTCCGACAGCAAATTACGCAGCTTCGCTTTGATAGAGTCTGTTTCGTGAAGTGCATCAAGCCAAGTATCACGTTCGCCCGGCGCGACCAACAGCGCCTCGTCCAAGCGACGGCTAATCGTGGGCCATTCTTCAGCGAGAAATTTGAGATCCGCCATATTGCTTTTGTCCTGATTTGATCGTTACTGCTATCACTATCTGCTTTGACACTATCTCTAAAACAGCTTTACGAAAATCGGCCACCAGAGCGGACATTCGCGAATTTGATCGCGTCAGACGTTGGGCGCGTCAATCAGCGCAGCGCAGTCGCCAACAATAAGCGCGCTTTTTGCCAATCGCGGCGCACGGTTCGATCCGTAACGCCTAAGGCTGAAGCAATTTCAGGGTCCGTCATGCCACCGAAATAGCGCATTTCGACAATCTGCGCCAGACGCGCGTCGAGGCTGCCTATTTGTTCAAGCGCTTCGTGGACATGAATAATTTCCTCTTCAGCCGCCGGGTCGGTGCCCACCAGCTCATCATTCAAAAGCTCGTGCGCCGCGTGTCCGCCGTGGCGCTCGGTGGCTTTGGCGCGTGCGATATCGACGATGATCGAGCGCATGGCGGACGCGGTGTAAGCGAAGAAATGCGCGCGGTCAGTGGCTTCCAGGCGTTCGGCATCTCGCAGCTTCAGGTAGCACTCGTTTACCAGCGCCGTGGTGCCCACATCCGGGTCGGGAAAGCCGCGCCTGAGGCGGGCATGGGCGATGCGGCGAAGGTCGGGGTACATGGCCGCAAACAGACCATCCAGTGCGCCGCTATCGCCCTGACGGGCAAGCAAAATCAAGCTGGTGATATCGCCCATCGAGGTTTTTCCTGCCGCCGTTGAAATGCTCTGTGTCGATGTTACACGCAAACAAAAGCGTGAGATACCCGTGTTCAGGGTATCGCCATGGTCGCGATTACCGCAGCGGTTACTCATGCCAATGTCCGGCTAGATGGCCCAATCTCGTATTAGAGGGTAAGACGCAATTTTTTTCACTTCCAGCAAGCATAAACGGGTCAGCCCCCGGTATTTCTAATCGCAGGCAAGGAGAAAACATGATGATTAAGAATGATTTGAAGCGGGATCAACAACCGGCCCCTGAATCCCAGACCGGTCAGCGCTGGTCATCCCATGGAATTCGATGCGGGATGCGGAAAAAAATTCACGCGCTTACGCTCATTTTCTGTATGTCGTTTGCCGAGAATGTGATGAGTCAAAGCGAGAATATTCGCAGTCAGGGTCAGCCATTGGTACAAAGCAAAAGTACCGTTTTGTGGACGAATAACGGTAATGTCGTGCCGATGTGCTGGCATCAACTTCTGCAATTTCCGAGTGCTAGCGCGTCGAACGAAGCTAAAGCCTTTGTCATGCAAACCATTCAAGACGGGTGGATAAGCCTTTTGAACTTGCGGACGACTTGGGTTGATTGCCCGACCTCGGGTAATGAGAAGCATGTTCGTGTGAAGCTGAGAACAGGTGACCCTGGATATGGTGGCACCACGCTTTAGGTTGGTATGGCCACGCTCTCGGTTGCAGCGCAGCGTGTTGTGCCGCCGCCAAACGACCCGCCGGGCCTGTTGATGGGCTTTCGGGATGACTGGAATCAAAACGATCAAACGCGCGCAAATTTTCGCAGCTTGATATTGCATGAGTTCGGGCACGTTCTCGGCTTTGATCACGAGCAATTGCGCCCTGACGGGCCGGCAGGTGTGACCTGCTATACAAATTCGCTTCCAAACGCAATCAAGCTCGGCCCCGCTGACCCGCAATCAATTATGGGGTGGAGCTATTGTGCGGAGGCGCTTGGCGTGCTTACCGCCAATGATATTAGTGCGGCACGTTCCGTTTATGGTCGCGGCGATCTTGTGCGCCCTTACCCGGTAACGTTATTGCAACTGCATGACGACGGGGCAATCTGGAGATACAACGGTACCCCCTGCAACGATACCGCCTGTCCGGGGTGGGATCTTATTGATAAAAATCCGCGCACTGAATCTATCGCCGGTATTTACCAGCGACACAATGATGGAAAAATATGGAGATGGAATGAGCAATTTCGCTGCACGGGAAACTCTTGCCCAGGTTGGACTTTGATCGATACCAATCCGCAAACCAAAGAAATTACCTTTGGCGTTGATGGGCTGTACGCGCGCCATAAAAATGGACAAATCTGGAAGTTTACGGGCGGCGCCTGCACGGCTAACGCATGCCCGGGCTGGATATTAATCGACAATAATTCCAGAACTGAAAGCATTGCGGTTGGCGTTGGTGCATTTACACAATCAGACCTTTATCAACGACACGTTGACGGAAAGACGTGGAAGTGGGACGGCCAGTCGCGCTGCACAGCCACCGCGTGCCCTGGCTGGACGCTCATCGACAGTAATCCAAGAACAAAAGAAATCGTTGCTGCCAATGGCACGCTTTACCAGCGCCACGTTGATGGAAAAATCTGGAAATGGGATACACAGTCGCGTTGCAGCGCGACGGCATGCCCCGGTTGGAAAATGATCGACAATAATTCGAGAACCGAAGCGATTGCCGGTGGACATGGCGCGTTCTTCCAACGTCATGTGGACGGGAAAATCTGGAAGTGGGATGGTGGCCAGTCTGGTTGCACCGCCAATGCATGCCCTGGATGGACGCTGATCGACAGTAATCCCAGGACGAAGGACATTGTTGCTGGTGGAACCGCGCTATATCAGCGCCACGTCGATGGAAAAATCTGGAAGTGGGATGGTCAATCGCGCTGCACTGCCAATGCTTGTCCCGGCTGGCAACTTCTCGACAGAAATCCACGCACAAAAACTATCGTGACCGTGGATACGAAATTTGATACACAAGTTCAGTAGCTGAATCTGGCACGCGACAGAGCAGTGTCCACGAGCGCGAGTAAATCGTACGCTGCGGTGAAATATAAGCTGGAATATTGCATTTCAACTAGTCTAATGCCAGATCAACAGCATCCTGACAAAAGCGCAGTTGCTGTTTAAGATGAAATCAGCTTGGCCAAACGGGCGGAAGCCGACCCCATAACAATAGTCGTGGAAAATTATTCTGAATTCGATGTCCTGATTGCCGCCCGCGTTTCGTAAAGGTTGATGAGGAGCAATGAATTTTGAAAGGGCATCAATATGGTCGGCAAATCATTTCGTTGCAGCACACTCGCTTTTGCATCAGCGTTCGCGATGTCGATGCTGGTGATGGCGCATGCCAACCCCGAACCTCGGCTAAATTTGGGTGCTGCCGCAGGACAAAGTGGGGCGAACCAAGCTTTATCTGCGCAACAGCCCAGCTCGGTGCAATCACCGCTAGGCGCAAGCGGCTTAAACAGCAGAGCCAATTCGATAAACCCACAACCGCTGGCGTCTGCTAACAACAAAATCAATGACAGAATCAGCGCACAAACGTCGGCCGCATCGATCCCAAATAATCTATTCAATTTTGAAGACCGCGCCATTATTATCGTCGGCGGTAAACAATCCACGGCAGGCGAATTAAAGAAAACGCTGCTGGCAGAAATCGCAAAAAAAGCGGGTCCACCCAAAACAATCAAAGGCGGCGCACGCACACTTGATCTTGCCGAAATTAGCTTGACAAAAGTCCCGCGCAATTTGCCATCACCCCCAAGAACAATGGAGCTGCCATCTGCTCCTGGAAGGCAAAGGCCGCCGATTTCACAAACTGCATCCGCGTCAACCCAAGCGGCAATCGGCTCGGGGTCGGCGCTCAATGTGCCGGCCTCCCGCGGCAGCGAAACGATAAATTCCGTATCTGCATTGAGATGTTTGGACAAAGGGCCGCCGTTGATAGATGAAGTTGAAAAGCGATTGAAGCCGGGTACGAGAGTCATGATCTGGGGTCGCTGCCTCGGGGATCGTCCCGGCCGGGTTGAAATCATCGGCCAATTTCCCGGCGGCAAGCTCACGCCGGCATTTACGTCGTGGGAAATGACGGGTGTCGAGATAGAGATACCGGCAAATGTGCGCGGCGCTATTGATCATGCGGTAGCAGTGTCGATCGTGACCGCAGATGGTAAGACCACGCCCGCAAAGCAGGCGCAATTTGTCGCAGCGCGAGAGCGCGTTGATGTGCCTGAACGACTATGGTCGCCCGCGGCGAAGTTCGAGCTCGCCGCCACCGGTGGCGCAGCTTCAACAAACGCCGCGTATTCAGGGCAGCTTTCAAAAACCTTGAGAATCAATCCGCAGTGCGCGCTTTACGATATGGATGCCGTGGTACTGGCCGGCGCGATTACGCAAATCCGCGGCTGGGATGCACCTGGACCGCTCAACGAGGCATCGGTTTCTCTCGACTGGGTGGGAACGTGCACTGAAAAAACAACGATTTCGCAATCCAACTATGTTGTCTTTCAGGGTGCTGTGTCACTGTCCTATGAGTCCGCCTGCCGCGTGGCTTTTCAAACTCAGGCATCTGCATATTGTCCAGCGGGTATCGCGCCCTAAAGCAATTTTTCAGCGAACCCAAATCTCAACGGAAATCATTTGAACTCAAAATCAATTTTAATGATGTGCGTTATCTCATTAGCACTGCTCGCTTGCTCGCCCGAAAACACTGCGTTGCCGAATGGTACTAAGTTGGTTGAAACGAAAACCGCCGCTTCAATTGCACCGGGAGTAGCAAGCGCCAATTCAGCCATTAAGCTGTGCGACACGCTCAAAAAAGTTGCGCCAGAAGTTCAAAACATGTCGCCCGTCGGCGCTCAAGCGCAACTGGTTATGGCCATTGCCAGCGCGTTTGACGTCAACGGCACCGCCCTGCGCGAGGTCACCGAGAAGATTGATTTGATCAGTTCCCAATCATGTCCAGCGGAGCGAGAAACTCTATTGTCGACGCTAAAAATGAAGACTTTGCAGGAAGCGGTGCGATAGACCACTGGCCTACAATTTAGCAACACTCGAATTAATTATGATGGAGTGCAATATGAAAACCGTGAGACAGGCTATTCAGCGTCGATGCGTTTCAACATTTGGGACGGGAATATTTGAATTCCTCTGCCCTATGAATGCGCGGCAAGAAATGCGTCGCACCTCGTCATCGACTAAAAGATTCAGCGGGGAGGGCACTTTGTTTGCAATACCTTATGTCGCTGTTGCGCGCATGTTATTGCTCATGCTTGGTCTGATCACAATGCTCTTGCCCGGCACCAGTTTTGCGCTGGTACCGCTGACCGGTATCGCCAAAATTGCGACTGGCAATGGCCACACCTGTGCGGTAACCACCACCGGCGGCGTCAAATGCTGGGGACTCAATTTTTACGGGCAATTGGGTGACGATACCAATATCTATCGATCGCTGCCGGTAGACGTCGTCGCGGGCACGTCGCTGCCACCGCTCACCGGCGTTAGCGCGCTCAGTACGGGTCTCAACCACACCTGTGTGCTGATTAGTGGCGGCGTAAAGTGTTGGGGTGACAACGCCAAGGGTCAGCTGGGCGATGGCACTAAAATCCAGCGCCTGACGCCGGTCGATGTGGTTGGGCTGGGGTCGGGGGTTGTGTCGATTGCTGCAGCCGCGTCGCACACTTGCGCGCTTCTTAGTGGTGGCGGGGTGAAGTGTTGGGGTGATAATGTGCCGCCCCGACTTGGTGACAACACCGTGACGCAAAGCTCCATCCCGGTCGATGTTGTGACTGGGCCGGGCCCGGGCCCAACGTTTCCATTGCTCGCGGGCGTTTCGGCGATTGCGGCTGGATCTCAAAGCGGCCACACCTGTGCAATTGTGGGCAGTGGCGTGAGTTGCTGGGGATCCGATGTCTACGGTCAATTGGGCGTCGATATGCCTAACCTCGGCGCTAGCCGTATCGCTCTGCCGGTGGTAAGCCTCGGTGGGGCTGCGAGTGCGATTGCTTTAGGAGCAGCACACACCTGCGCGATCATTACCGGCGGTGCTGTGCAGTGCTGGGGAAATAATGATTTTGCCGGCCAATTGGGCGACGGCACTCAGATCAATCGGCGCAGGCCGGTTAACGTCGTGGGTTTGACGTCGCCGATTGCTGCGATCACGGCGAGCACCAATCATACATGTGCACTCACGAGCGCAGGCGGTGCAAAGTGCTGGGGTAGTAGTAACTCTGGCCAATTGGGTGATGGCACGATGATGCAGCGTCTCACGCCGGTGGATGTCTCAGGATTGACATCCGGATTGACTGCCATTGCCGCCGGCGAAAGCCACACCTGCGCGGTGACCTCCACAGGCGGCGTGAAGTGCTGGGGCTTCAACGGTTATGGCCAGCTGGGCGATAACACCAATGCAATACGTCTCGCCCCGGTTGATGTGCTCACCGATGGTAACGCGCCGATTACGTTTACCGTCACGCCGAGTGCTAGTTCCAATGGCACGATCAGCCCCAACGCGCCGCAGGTCGTCAGCGGTGGAAGTTCGTCAGTATTTACGGTAACACCCAATGCAGGCTTTGCGGCAAGCGTGGGCGGTACCTGCGGCGGCACGTTGGTGGGCCTGAGCTACACCACCAATGCCATCACCGCAAATTGCACCGTTATCGCCACATTCATACCGACGACGTTTACGATTACGCCGAGTGCCGGCGCCAATGGCACCATCAGCCCCAACACGCCGCAGGTGGTGAGCGGTGGAAGCACGCCAGTATTTACGGTTACGCCCAATGCAGGCTTTGCCGCAAGCGTGGGCGGTACCTGCGGCGGCACGTTGGTGGGCTTGAGCTTCACCACTAATGCCATCACCGCAAATTGCACCGTTATCGCCACGTTCATACCGATGACGTTTACGATCACGCCGAGTGCCGGTGCCAATGGCACTATCAGCCCCAACACGCCGCAGGTGGTGAGTGCCGGTAGCACGCAGGTATTCACGGTCGCGCCCGGCGCCGGCTTTGCCGCAAGCGTGGGTGGCACCTGTGGTGGCACGTTGGTGGGCGTGAGTTACACCACCAATGCCATTACTGCAAATTGCACGGTCGTCGCGACGTTCATCCCGACGTTTACGATTACGCCGACTGCGGGTGCCGATGGCACCATCAGCCCCAACACGCCGCAGGTAGTGAATGCGGGAAGCTCGCGAGTATTTACGGTTACGCCGAATCCAGGATTTGCGGCAACGGTGAGTGGCACCTGTGGTGGCACGCTGGTGGGCCTGAGCTTCACGACTAATTCCATTACAGCAAATTGCACCGTCATCGCAACGTTCAATAAAGTTTCCCGCGTGACGTGGGATTTAAATGCCGACGGCAAGTCCGACCTCATCTTCCGAAACGGCGGCACCGGCCAGATCAGCGGCTGGTTAATGGACGGCACCACCCCCACCGCCACCGGTGGTCTCGTCGGCCCCGGCAACTGGACCGTCACCCACACCGCTGACTTCAACGGCGACGGCCGTGCCGACCTCCTATTCCGCAACACCGACGGCTCCGTCACCCTGTGGCTCATGAACGGACTCAGCATTAGCGCCTCTGCCGGCCTGATTGGTGCCGACCCCAACTGGCGCGTCAGCCACGTTGGCGACTTCAACGGCGAC
>JBBRFJ010000006.1:0-46600 GCA_038224475.1 Burkholderiales bacterium | reverse complement strand
GCGCCGATTAAGCCGACGGCTGAGGTGACGGTGGGGCCATCCATGAGCCAGACGGTCACCGAGCCATCGACATTGCGCCAGAGAATGTCGGTTTTACCATCGCCGTTGAAGTCAGCGAGGTGGCTGATGCTCCAGCCGGGAATGTTAAGAAGGGTGGTGCGGCTGGTAACGGTGGTGCCGTTCATGAGCCAAAGATCGACCAAGCCGTTGCTGTTGGCCAACACCAGATCGCTCTTGCCGTCTAGGTTGAAGTCGTTGGCGGCGGCGGATGTTACTGGCGCTAGCGCACCCAATGCCGCTGCAAAAAAAATTAAAACAGACATGCATGCAGACTGGCTCGGCAGAAGCGAAAAAACCTTCAATAGCATTTGGAAAACTTTCACAATCAAACTCTGGAATCTGAAGCTTACGTGCCTGAGATTCAGAGTTTATGGGTGTTGCTAAACAGCGACTGTGAAACTTTGTTACGTCTGCACCTTGAAAAATACTTACGCCGATGGCTTGAATACGAGTGCGGAACCATTGTTGCACCAACGCTGGCCGGTAGGCGCGGGGCCGTCATTGAACACGTGCCCATGATGTCCGCCGCAGCGGGCGCAGTGATATTCGCTGCGCGGGTAGATTAATTTGAAATCGCGTTTCTTTTCAAACACGCCAGGCAAGGCGGTAAAGAAACTAGGCCAACCCGTGCCGCTGTCGAATTTCATTTCGGAGGTGTACACGGCCAAATCGCAGCCCGCACAATGAAAAACACCTTTGCGCTTCTCATCATTTAACGGACTGGCAAAAGGCCGGTCGGTGCCTTCGTCGCGCAGCACGCTGTACTGCGCAGGGGTTAAACGCTTCTTCCATTCGGCGTCGGGTAGTACAAGTTTTTCAATCTTCGGTGCGGTTTCGTTTGCTTGCTTAAGTGCCATTTTGATAGTCTCCGAACTGGGAAGGGGTGCAGCGGCGCCACGTTGTGCGTTGGCTAGTTTTGCTACTGTAGCGGCGCCAGCAACACCTAACAGGCCTGATAAAAAATTGCGTCGTTTCATGTGCTGCTCCATCATTGTTGTGCGATGCAAGTAGATACGAGAACCGACCCTGCTTGGTTTCAGTTGCCCGAAAGTTTTTTACCGGATGTTGCTTTTGCTCGAAACAACGTCCAGGCGCGGGACGTGAAGTGCGTCGTAGGCACGACCATCCATGCCCCCTGCCGCGTCTCCATCAACCAAAACCCACTGCGGCTTGCCACGCGCCGAAACTGTACCCACGGCACATGAAATTTCTCGGCCCCGGAAATCCCGATTGCTTCGCCGCCCACACCATCTTCAGACACTGTCAGCCAGGCGTTGTTGCTATGTTTCGCCACAAATTTATCAAGCGCGTCTTTCGCCACCCAAACGACACCGACAAAAAACACCAAACATAAAATCGCAAAGCCGTATAACAAACTCGCGCCGATTGAGCTATTACCGCGCCACCATAAATAACCAATCACGACCGCAACCATCACGACCAGTCTCAAGCCACGAACGCCGAACTTTTCAGCGATTACCGCAGCGACAGCTCGCCAGGCGAAATCGTCACGAAATCGGAGCGGAATCTTTTCCGCGCCGATGTCATTGCCGGTGCCGATCTGAGTATCGTCCCGCCCGGGATGATCTGCCACCTTCGCCAAATTAAGCCGTACCGCCAACCGTCAAGCCCTCGATCATCAACGTAGGTTGTCCTACGCCGACGGGAACACTCTGCCCCTCTTTTCCACATACGCCCACGCCCGAATCGAGCTGCATGTCGTTGCCAATCATGGTGATATGTTTGAGCGATTCGATGCCGTTACCAATCAGCGTCGCACCGACTACCGGATACAGAATTTTGCCGTCTTCCACCATGTAGGCTTCCGACGCGGAAAACACAAATTTTCCGCTGGTGGTATCAACCTGCCCGCCACCAAAATTCACCGCATACAAGCCACGTTTGATAGAGGCCACAATTTCTTCTTTGCTGCGCTTGCCGCCGAGCATATAAGTATTGGTCATGCGCGGCATGGGGATATGCGCATAGGACTCGCGACGCGCATTACCTGTGATGGCAGTTTTCATTAAACGTGCGTTCAACGTGTCCTGCATGTAGCCTTTCAGGATGCCATTTTCGATCAGCACATTACGCTGGCTGGGATTGCCTTCATCGTCGATATTCAGTGAGCCTCGTCGATCTTGGATAGTGCCGTCGTCTACTACTGTTACGTCATCTGCGGCGATACGTTCCCCGATTCGTCCGGAAAATACTGAGCTGCCTTTGCGGTTGAAGTCGCCCTCAAGGCTATGTCCGATAGCCTCGTGCAACAAGATGCCCGGCCAGCCTGCGCCCAACACTACCGTCATCTGGCCCGCGGGCGCGGGGCGTGCATCAAGGTTTATCAGGGCCTCGCGAACCCCTGCCGCCGCGATATTACGCAGCACATCGTCCGTAAAGTAATGGTAATCATAGCGCCCGCCACCGCCGGTGTGGCCTTGCTCGCGTCGACCATTTTGTTCGGCAATGATCGTTAGACCAATATGCACCAGGGGGCGTACATCAGCAGCAATAACGCCATCGTGCCTAGCCACCATCACCACCTCGTATTCCCCCGAAAGGCGACCCATCACTTCTTTGACGCGCGGATCGATTGCTCGCGCAAATTGTTCCAGTCGCTCAAGGATGCGAACTTTTTCAGCGTCTGAAAAACTCGATACAGGATCGTTGGGCGTATAGAGGGACGACGCACGTGAGTTTGGGGCTTTAGTGGCCGCTTTCACACTTGCATTGCCACCAGCCCGTGCAATGCTGCGTGTCGCCACCGCGGCATCACGGAGCGCCGTGAGGCTGATGTCATCAGAATAAGCGAATGCTGTCTTTTCACCAGAGACAACGCGAACGCCGACGCCTTGGTCAATATTAAAACTGCCTGACTTCACGCGTCCTTCTTCGAGACTCCAGCCCTCTGATCGGGAATATTGAAAATACAAATCAGCGTAATCGGCATCATGCGTCATGATGTCGCCAAATACGGTTTCAATTGAGGAATCGGTCAGGCTGTAAGGGCTGAGCAAGGTGTCGCGGGCAATTTCCAGATGGCTTGTGTGCATATAAATTTCAGTGGACTAAATTGTTTTTAGGGTGCCTAAAGTACGATTGGCGAGTGCAGGCAAGCTTTTACGAATTGACTCTTGATAATGGGGATTCACCCCGGCTACTACAACCCCTGAACCTCGCGGGAGACGATCAAGAATGACGCCCCATGGGTCAATAATCATCGAGTCACCGTGCGTTTCACGGCCATTAACGTGATATCCGCCTTGGGCAGGCGCTATCACATACGCCAGCGACTCAATCGCCCTAGCGCGCATCAGCGGTTCCCAGTGGGCCTTGCCTGTTGTTGCCGTAAATGCGGAAGGTACTACGATGATATCAACATCGCCCATGGCACGATACAGTTCGGGAAACCGCAAATCGTAGCAAATCGACAGCCCGACTTTACCGAACGGCGTATCCACCACCACCACTTTATCGCCTGCCTCGATGGTGCGACCCTCAGAAAAGTTTTCGGTCCCCATCGTTAAATTAAACAAGTGAATCTTGTCGTATCGCGCGACTTGTTTGCCTTCGTTATCGTAGACCAGGCAAGTATTACGCACCTTGCCGGCAATTTCCGAGAAGAGTGGGATCGAACCGCCAATCAGCCAGATTCCATGCTTGGCTGCAATATTGGACATCCATTTTTGGATGGGGCCCTCACCCTCGTGTTCTCGCACCGCAACTTTATCGGTTTCCTTCATGCCCATGATCGCAAAATACTCAGGCAAGGCGACAATGCGTGCACCACTGGTTGCAGCCAATTCAATCAGGCGGGTCGCCTCTTCCAGATTGGCTTCCACTTTTGGACCGCTGGCCATTTGCACTGCCGCCACCCGAAAAAAAGATTGCGTTGCTTGCGCAGCCTCGATGAGTGGCTCCGGGGGTGATTGAGTTTGTTTAGTGATGATCACGGGTTGATATCAACTTCAGAGATATTTGCTGGTTCGGGTGAGGAACTCACTGCTGGTGCTGCCGGCGGTGTCGTGGTTGTGCCACTGACCCCGCGACCGGCATTAGAGGGCCCACCAGGTCCGTTGGCCCCAATTCGCTCGACCTCCGGATTATCCCATGTTCCGGAAACGGCGTATTTGAACGAGAACAACTTTTCAAATGGATTGCCGATCACCTTTTGCCCGACAAAAACGGCGACGCCTACCAGCGGGTTCAGCGTAAACAGCCCCGCGCTTAATGCCACGGTTTCATCGAGTTTTGGTGCAACGGTAAATGTCAAGTTAGCGCGCTCGGTGGGCAATGCGATATCGCCCGTCATTTTGACCGCGGCGGCGGGTCCCACAATTTCAAAATTCTCGGTAAACATCACACCACGGTCGATCCGAACATCACCACCAACACGATCAAACGCGAAACCATTGGAGAAAATATCGCGAAAATCAAGCGTGATACGGCGCGGCAATGACTGCAGGCTGATCAAGCCCAACAACTTTCCGGCGCCTGCCTCAACTTTGGTGAACGAGCCGTTGGTGCTTTCGAACTTGAAATCACCCGACAAGTTCGCCGTCGCAAAATCAAATGCATGGCCCGGCCACGATAATTTGCCCTCAAGCTTGCCCGTGCCACCGCGAATTTGATCGCCGTGACCAAATTGCGACAGCAGCGCGTTCAAGTTTGATGTTTCAACTTTCAGGTTCATTGCCGTACGCGACGCTGTGGCGGGTGCCAGCGCAACAGGCGTGGATGCGGAAGCAGCAGCTAGTTTCCGATCCGGGTCACCCGCTCGCTGCCATAGCCCCTCCATTTCAAGCTTGGCGTGCCCGTTGGAAATAATGAGCTGGTCGATACGCCAATTCGGTCCTTGCGGCGTGGCACGAAGCTCCAGCTTTCCCATCCAGCGATCCTTCAGCTTGAAACTGTCCGCGACAATATCGAGCGCAGGAAAATCTGCCTCTGCGGTTGGTATGCTGAGCGGTATGGCGGGGAGGGCGCTAACGGGCAACGATCCGGGTGGTGATGTGATTAAAGGATTTGAAGCCGAAGCCTGATCGGCGAGCTCAAAGTTTTTCAAGCGTGCGCGCACCAGGCCGCGATCGTTGAACGCGCCGGGCCGCCACGTAAAATCTCCGCTCGC
The DNA here is from genome assembly GCA_038224475.1 of Burkholderiales bacterium. Lineage (GTDB taxonomy): Bacteria > Pseudomonadota > Gammaproteobacteria > Burkholderiales > Usitatibacteraceae > UKL13-2. Next base: position 41,412 of record JBBRFJ010000006.1, on the reverse strand, counting down.
CTCTTGGCCTTCAACCTGAAACCGCCAATCCTCAGATGCATGACGGCCCTTCAGGGCCAGCGATTTGAACACGCGACCGTAGGCAACCAAGCCCCCAAATTTCATGTCAAAACCCGCAAAAATCTCACTATTGCGGTCGTTTTTTGCGCCGGTCGTCGCACTCGCAGTAGCAGGATTTCCCCCGCCCATAATCGGAATATAAAAATTGCCAACTGCCGATCGCCAAGCGTCAAAGTCAAACTTTGGTAGCGCCCCTTCGAGCCAAACCCCTTCTGGAATATTCGCCGTGTTGCTGCCGGAGCCTAGCACTACAATGGCGCCGAACAAGCCTTGAAGTTGCCCAGCGAGCTGACCGGCGCTTTCAAAACGCCGCTGAAAGCGGGCATCTACGCGGGTTTCCAGCGCATCCACCAAACCCGCGCCGGTCGCGCCGGGTGATGGCGCGTTACCAGCGAGCGTCACATGCAAGCGCTCTGAGGGCTCACCAACATCAGTGATAATTACTTTCAAAGCTCGCGTCTCATCAACGCGTTTTGCGAGGGGATAGGGCAGGCGTGAGGTCACACCGGACAGCAGCGAATCAATGATGATTTCGGTACCGTTTTTACCTGACACTCCCGATAATACGCGACCTCTAAAATCTGCCGTCCCGGTGACTTGTTGCGGCATGGTGAACGGCAGCACGTCTTTAAGCTGCGCCACATCAGCCTGTGCCGTAAATTCTGTGGTGACACCTGAATCCGGATTGCTGGTGATGGCAATCGCGACCGGATTGTCGAATGCTGTCCCTTGCAAATTTGAACTCTTCACGTTTGATTCTGTGAAGACAATTGCGCCACTCAGGTTATTGATCACGGGTCCGAAGTTTAATTTCGCGCTGCCGCGTGCCAGCTGATAATTCCCGTTGATATTCAGTTTCGCCGCCGCTTTTTCCTCAGCTGTGCCGAGCGGAATTTTCAGCGCCAAATCCAGTTTGCCGGGACCCTCAATCGCCACGAATTTGGTAAACGCGCCTACATTATTGACCAGCGGGCTTTCACGTAAAAAACGTGAGACATCTTCCGCGCGGGCGTCAATCGCACTACTCAAAGTCAATATCGAAGGGTGCTGCTTGGTGTCTTCAATGCTAAGCGCGGTTTTTTTGAGTTGCGCATTGTAAATACGCGCGCTGTCAAATTTGGCGCTGATCTTGGTATTTTCAAAACTCAAAATCCCGGCGATGTCGCTCACAATTGGCCATCCTTCGGCGTAGCGAAAATTGACATTCTTTAAGTTGGCGTCGGCTTTGAATATCCCGCCTTTTCCCTGATGAAACGGGAATTCGTAAATTTCACCTTTCACTAAAAAATCCGCGCTGGTAATTTCGCCGCCTTGCACCGCCCAGCCAATATATTCACGTGTATTTGCGAGGCCGTTTGGCACATAACTCGCAAACGCCAGTGCGTTGGCTTTAACAATCTTGCCCGCGATATCAAGCGATCCCGGCCCTTTTTCTTCGGTTGCGCGCGCGCCGCCTGAGCGGAATCGTGAATATTTACCCTTAAATTCAAGGTTCAAATCCGCGTTATTTGCGGCCACCTTATCAACCGTCACTTCAAGCGCATCCGGCGTGATTTTCCATGCACCTTCACCGGCAAATTGTTCAAACTTCAGCGGCTGGGCAAATTCCTGCGGCGCATCGAGGACTAAGTTTTTAGAGTCAACACTGAACCGCCCGCCCTTGCTGTCGCCCTCAATTTCGCCCGAAAACCCGGCCACACCCGGCAGTCTTTCGAAATTGTTCATCGCAAAATCGGTCACGTTTCCTTTGAGCTTATAGGCGGCGGGCGAATCGATATAGCCATCCCAGGAAAAGCTCGACTGTCGCACCAAGCCGCGCGGGCTATAGCGCGCCACCACCGCACGAACATCTTTTCCGACCGGAAAAAACTCAATCAGCGCGGCCATTACCTTCAGCTCAATGCCGTTGCCGGCTACCTCGCCGTGGGCTTTTGAAACGTCGGATTGATTCTGCAATTTCAACGAAAAATCAGCCGGCGGCAGCACCACGCCTTCCTTGGTTCGCAGTTCCAGCGCCTTGCTGGCAATCGCGAAGCCGTCAACCTGCGCCACGTACTCAACACGCCCGGCAAGCTTCGCAAGATTCAGAGAGGCCAGTCCCGGTTCCAGTTGGGCGCTCGCATTTGCTACGTGCAGATCAGCGGTAATGGCGCGAATGGGGTTAGTGGACTTGTTATCAATATTCACCCACGCCCGCAGGTTTCCAAAGCCGGACTGCAAGGCATCGGGCACCTTCACGTGCTGGCGCAATTCTTTCAAATTCGCGTTTGATGCCGCGATATAAATCGGCCCACTCACCGCCCAGCTACCAGACTCGTGATTGAGCGTGAGTCTGCCTGTTGCCTCGATTTTCTGGGCTAGTGTCGGTGGCGGACTAGCCACAAATCCCAGCACGTGTGCCGAGCCGCGCTTCTTGATTGCGACCCCCACATTCGCGAAGGTCAGATCCTGGTCGGGGGTTAACTCATCATGCCAAGTCAGGCTTGCATTTCTGATCTCAATCCCGGGCTGATCGAGTAAAAATGTGAGTAACTGACCATCATCTGGTGTTGTTTGAGGCGCATTCAGCGCGCGCCCCGCAAAATAAATGAGCCCATCCGTGCGCCGCGATAGCGCCAGCGCAGGGCCCTCAATATAAAACTCAGCAAAGCGAACCTGGCCGACAAATAGCGACCACCATGACAAACCGGCGCGAAGACTCGGCAATTTAAGTGCCGGATTACCAGCCAGCCGGGTCGCCGTTGGTGTGCTGGAAACGTTGACCTCGGACTCCAAAAATACCACGTTCTCCAGCTCGACGTAAGGCATGAAACCATCCCACCCGCCGCGTATGGCGCTGGCCGACACGTCCATGCCGGAGGCCGTGGCGACGCGGCTGACAATGTCTCCCTGGTAGCGCTCGATATTCGGCAGCACCGCGTATTTAAGCGCCAGTGCGACCAACGCGAACAACAATGCAACGGCAATCACCAGCCAATACAAGGCAAGACCACAAAAGCGGCTAAGGTGAAAGAGATGGAATCGAAATTTTGCGATGATGTCGGACCGATTGTTGCTGAAGCGCGGGGGATAAAGTCTTAAATACTGTTTTGCTGCGTATTCTGCGATGCCTATGTACGGAACATAACAGGCGATGTGTAAGACGCGCTTTAGATGTACATTGAGACCCTATTTTAGCGCTCAAGGCACAAGGCTGGCTAGAAGCGTACAAACAAACAATGGCTTCGAGTAAATTAGAAATCATGCTGCAATCTCACGCGATTTCAGTCCGCCAAAAATATTCAATGCTGTACAAATTTATCCCATGCCATTAAATATCGACTCGTTCGACACTAAACTTGCGCGCATGTTCCGCGCATCTCGTAATGCCGAGCGGATCTGCGCGGCAAACCCAGCACTGATTGACGATCTACGCGAGCATGGCCATCAGCGCGGGGATATGGCTTTGCCTAGTGACGAAACAGTTGCGCAGGCGGCTGCGGATAAAAGTGCTGTCGAACTTAAGCTGGCCGCGGGTTTCAACACACGTTTGCGCCGACTTCGCCAGCGCATCATGCTGCGGTTGATCTATCGGGACATTAATGGCCTGGCCGATCTGGACGAAGTTGTGAGGACCATTTCTGCGCTCGCTGATTTTGTATTGAGCGCCGCGCTGAATTTTCATCATCCGCAAGTCGCCGACAAGTTTTCTCTTTCAATGGCGGCGCGAGCCGATGATAACGCTCGAATGCTCATCGTCGGCATGGGCAAGCTGGGTGCACATGAGCTGAATGTTTCTTCGGATATCGATCTTATTTTTGTGCATGCGGCTGATGGCGAGGCCACCGCCGAAAAATCATGGCACGAGTTTCATTCTGAAGTCGGCAAACGGGTGATCCGCAGCATTGATGAGGTGACCGAAGATGGTTTTGTATTTCGCGTTGATATGCGGTTGCGGCCTTATGGCGCCAGTGGTGCACTCGTCGTCAGTCTAGCGGGGCTGGACACCTACTTCCGCACGCAAGCGCGGCCTTGGGAACGCTATGCATGGCTGAAAGCGCGGGCCATCACCGGGGCCGCGACGACAATTGAGCAGCTTGGTCAGCTCGTCACGCCGTTCGTATATCGCCGATATCACGACTACGCCGCTATCGAGGAAATGCGTGATATTCACAACCAGATTCGCGCTGAGGCGACCAAGCGCAACCGACTCAACGATATTAAGGTCGGCCCCGGCGGCATTCGTGAGGCGGAATTTGTGGTGCAGATGCATCAATTGATTCGCGGTGGCCGCGAGCCGCGCTTGCAAATTGCTTCCACCCGTGACGCGCTTGCGGTGATTGCGCAGCTCGGTCTCCTGCCTGAAGCTCGGGTCGAAAAAATCTCAACCGCGTATATTTTTCTGCGCAATTTGGAACACCGCCTGCAATATGTGGATGATGCTCAAACCCAGGCCCTACCAACCACGGACATAGATCGGGCGCGAATCGCCGAGGCGATGAATTTCGCCGACTGGGCGACATTTACAATCGCGCTTGACGGCCACCGCGAGATCATATCGACTGAGTTTGATGCCGTTTTCGCTCGCACCAACGAGGTTGCCAGCGCCGCTGGACAAGACCAAGAAACCGGCCTGGAAGCCAATATCCGCGCGGTGTTTGACGCTATGTCAATAAATAGTGGGGTGCAACAATCCATTACCGAGCGCATTAGCGTCTGGCGTAAATCGTCGCGCACCCAAAGCCTCTCGCCGAAATTGCGAAACCGCTTGGAGACCCTGCTGCCGATCGCGCTCAAGGCCAGCCTCACCTGTGATACCACGACGATGACCGCATTTCGCATGTTCGATTTGCTCGATGCCGTGGATAAACGCGAAACCTATTTGGCATTGCTGGTTGAGCACCCTGAGCTGCTGACTCGAATCGCCCGCATCGCGTATCAAAGCGCGTGGGCAGCTGATTTTTTACGTAAACATCCGGTGTTGCTGGACGAGTTGCTTCGCAGCCAGGCGACGTTGATTGATTGGGACGCAGAACGTGCTGGCCTGACCGCAAGTTGCGAGCGCCTTCACGGCAATACCGAAGCGCTTTACGAATTGCTGCGCCATACCAAGCAGGTCATTACCTTGAAGCTTAATATCGCCGACATCGAGCGTCGCGTGAGCGTGATGGCGCTCTCCGATGGACTCTCCATGCTGGCGGATATGTTGCTCGCCGCTACCTTAAAGCTCGCATGGTCGCATTTAAAAGATTCCGGCTCCGCAACAGCCATGGAAGCGCCCAAAGGTTTCGCCATCATCGGCTACGGGAAATTGGGCAGCAAGGAACTAGGCTACGCCTCGGATCTCGATTTGGTCTTTTTATACGATGAACAATCGGGCGTCAGTGCGGACCGCTATGCCAAACTCGCGCAGCGCCTCAGCAGCTGGCTCAACACCATGACTTCGGGCGGTGTGTTGTACGAGACCGACTTGCGACTGCGTCCCGACGGCGCCAGCGGCCTGCTCGTCTCCAGCCTTAGCGCGTTTAGCGATTATCAGCGCGCCCGCGCATGGACCTGGGAGCATCAGGCATTAACGCGTGCGCGCTGGTGCGCGGGCGATGTTGCACTCGCCGCGCCGTTTGACGCGATTCGCGCCACGGTGCTCAGCATGCCTCGCGAAAAAGCGAAACTCCGTGCCGAGATTGTCGCGATGCGCGACAAAATGCGCGCCGACAAAAAAGACCGCACCGATGCGCTCGACCTAAAACACACACGAGGCGGCATCGTCGATGTGGAATTTATTGTTCAATATTTAATCCTCGCCTACTCGCACGAACACCCCGAATTTTTACAAAACCTCGGCAATTTTGCGCTCCTCATGCGTGCCGGCGCGCTAGGCATTCTGGATGAAGATATCGCGGCCGAAGTCGCCAAGGCTTATCTGGCGTTTCGCGAAACACAACATCGGGCGCGCAACAATAATCAACTCAAAACATGGATCGCATTGGATGATTTGGCCGCAGAGCGACGGGCGGTGGTGGCGGCTTGGGTTGCGTTGCTAGGTTAGTAAACTCTAGCACTGGCGTGCCGTTTGACGGATTTTTGGCTTGAGACGCTCGCCGATAAAGGACTTGTCTGTTGTGGATCGCATAGGACTTGACGGTTTGGGCGGTGATGGAAAGCGCAAACGATCGTGGATCGGGCTGGGCAAGGAAGGCTTCTAGCCCGTGTGCTTCATCAAATTTATATTTCGGGCGTGACGAAGACTTCGTAATTTTGCATCCTGTTCAGCTTCCATGCTGGCGCGTTGCCCCTATGTCCTATGTCGCGGAAGGATTTCATGCCGATAGTCGGCGCATGCAAATTTTAAAATTGAGTTCAAATTGCACCAAGAGATATCTGGCCCTACCGAACCAGAGAATGCATCGAACTTGTATTACCATCTGGCTGGGTCGGGTATTGGGAGGCTTTTATGGTTTGGCGCGTGCTCGCATTTGTGCTCTTAACAAATTTCTTTATTGCTCATTCCAGCTTAGCAAATGCGGGGCAAACCGAGTATTTGACTCTCGGTCAACGCAATGAAGATTACGCGCAGTTCTGCAAATTTGTGAGCGATGACTACGCTTATTTCGATCTTAAAAAAACACGTTGGTCGGACGTTTGCGCACACGACCAGTTGCAACTGTTGAACACCCCCGATCGGGCTGCGTTTATCAAAATATTGGAGCACAGCCTCGGTGAACTTTACGATTCGCATGCACATTTAGGAACGAACACGCGCACTTCTTCGCGCTTGGTGCCGACCGGCCTTGAAGTCGCGGCGGTTTGGCGCGACCGTAGTGAAGGCGCAAATGGCAGTACACCGCAAGCCATAGTCACCGATGTACGCCGCGGATCGGCCGCTGAGCGGGCTGGCTTACGTGCGGGCGCTGAAATTATTCAGATCGATGGCACCGCAATTGTAGAAGCAATGAATCGTTTTGAGCCCCGCTTTTTGAGCGAACCTGATGCCGCGGCGCGTGCGTATGCGTTGCGGGTTGCACTCGCTGGCCAACATGATCGCGAACTGATTCGCTTGCAAGTACGGATCGATAATCAATTGCGGGAAATTACATTTGCGCCCTCAACGCCCAAGCCAGCTGCGCTGCTTTCGCACACTTTGGTGGGTGATGTGGGCTATGTGGAAATTCATAATTCGTTGGGTGAACCAAACCTAGTGCGTGATTTCGATGCCGCTTTACTCGACTTGCAGGCCGCGCGTGCGCTGGTGATTGACCTACGCGATACGCCAAGCGGCGGCACCTCGGTCGTGGCGCGCGGCATTCTAAGCAGGTTTGTGCATAACGTGGTGCCTTACCAGCGCCATGAGCTGGTGGGCGAGTTTGTTGAAAGCGGGATTCGTAGACTCTGGATCGAGGAAGTTGCGCCGCGCATGCCAATTGCCGCGCGTCCAGTCGTGATTTTGGTGGGGCCCTGGACCGGCAGTATGGGTGAGGGGATTGCGATTGGTTTTGATGCTGCCATTGGTGCACCAGTGCTTGGTCGGCCGATGGCGCATTTGCTGGGCGCATTGGGAGAAACGGTATTGCCCAATTCAAAAATCACGGTCCGGATTCCGACTGAAAAATTATTTCACGTCAACGGCATGCCGCGCGAAAAATTCGTACCTTGCGCAGTTGTTGCTGAAGACGTCCCGCCATATAAACTTGATCGTGAGGCCTCATCGGCCATTGTGCTCGCCACAACGCTAGCCAAAAAGCTTGCGGTGCAGAAGCCGCCGCGGCGATTGAAAACCACCTCTTGCGCGTCGTTACAGGCCTTTGTTCAAAAACGTTCGCGCGATTGAATCAGAAAGAATAGATCGGGTAAGACTCGATTATTTATCCTCCAATAACGGAGTCTGACCTCATTAATTTTCTGCATTAATTTTCTGATCCGCCAATAATGGAGTCTGACCCCATTTATTCACTCCAGCGGGCCGACAGCATTTCCGATCCATATCACACGCGACCCTGACGGCGTGTGGCGCATTGAAAGTATGTAGGAGCTAAATCATGATGATGACAAACACCCAAAAAACGATTCTTAAAATAGTGGGCGGGTTGTTGATCGCCTATTTTGCGATCACAGCGATCGCTTCCACAGGCACCGTCGTGGACGACAAAGGCAAACCAATTCAAGGGGCCTACGTTATTGCCTACTGGAGCGGCGATACAGGTATGGCCGTTCAACCAAATTCCGTGTGCTACCACTTGGAAGCAACCACGTCGGATGAAAATGGGCGATTCCGCATACCGGCATTTTCGGGGAATCTGAATCCGTTCGTAGGTGATCGGGAACGCTCAATTAGCGTGTTTGTTCCAGAGTATGAAGCAACAACTAAAACAAATTACGATCAATTTGAGTTTGTTTTTGGTTTATCCACAGGTACTAAAAATGAACAGTTTGAAAAGGTAAATCGATATTACGTGGGAGCGGGTTGCGGTAATCATAACGCTAAATTGCCTGCGCTAAAGGCCAGATACGCGACTCTCGTAAAATTAGCTGAAAGTACATCGGAAAAGGAAATCTGCGACAACCTGCTCTTTTCCATCGAGAGTATTGAGTTTGGTAAAAAAAGCGCCGAGGAAAGAGATATGCAGCGCCGTCAAAACGGTGCGAAGGTGATCGGCAAATGAAAACAGACGCCAATAATGGAGTCTGACCCCATTTACTGTGCTCCATTTATTGTGCTAATGGAGTCTGACCCCATTTATTGCCATAACAAATCACGCCGCAACAAGGAGAAGCACACATGTTCTGCCTTACCCAAAAAACCAAACCACTGCTGCTGGCGATTGCAGCACTCTCGCTGACGATGGCAGCCTCATGTGATCTGCCCGCATCGAACAATACCCCTAATGTTGAATTCACCGGACAAGTGCTCGACTTCGACACCAAGCAGCCCATTGAGGGCGCATATGCATTGGCGGTGTACAAAAAAGGCCAGCATTGGCTTGGGCGGTACTGCCGACAACTGCTACAAGACCAAAGGCATGATGACTGGTAAAGACGGCAAGTTCAGCTTTCCGCTGGAGAGCCCGAAGTCAGACAATCCAGAAATGGTCTACGCGATTAAGGCAGATTATTACTGGCATCTATCTGCGGTGCCCACGCCCTCTGTGCAGCGCGCCCAAACCAAAGAGACCTACTCGAATCGGCATGTTTATTTGAAAAAGCAGGATCCAAAGCAGCCGGAGTTTGTGCATGGGTTTGGACATTGCCAACGTCCCGAGTCCACAGAAGCAATTGAGGCCGCCACTCAATTCATGCAAATTGAGATGAGCGAAGTAACCAAGTACGGAAATGAGCAGCGCGCGTTGGGGGTCGGCAATCTTATGAAATCCATGCAGCAATCAGCCTCATCACAGACCTACAAAAATAGGTAACGAACAAATTAATGGGGTAAGACTCCATTATTAATCCGCCAATAATGGAGTCTGACCCCATTAATTGCGCAGGTACTAAAAATGAACAGTTTGAAAAGGTAAATCGATATTACGTGGGAGCGGGTTGCGGTAATCAGAACGCTAAGTTGCCTGCGCTAAAGGCCAGATACGCGACTCTCGTAAAATTAGCTGAAAGTACAGCGGAAAAGGAAATCTGCGACAACCTGCTCTTTTCCATCGAGAGTATTGAGTTTGGTAAAAAAAGCGCCGAGGAAAAAGATATGCAGCGCCGTCAAAACGGTGCGAAGGTGATCGGCAAATGAAAACAGACGCCAATAATGGAGTCTGACCCCATTTATTCTATCCCTGCAAATGACGCCAACGTCCACCAGAGTAACCGGTCGGCCGAGTCCCAGATGGGTCGCCAGTTGTCCTGCGGCCCTAGAAAGCTTCTCAAGCAGGGCAATGGCTTGCTTCAAGGAATCAGTTATTCGGGCTTGCTCCACTGGCGAAAATGTCGATCGGCTACTGCCCCAGAACGGGGTTAGCGAAGGCTGCCCCATTTCCTGAAGGTGCATGCCCAACTCGGAAATTTTCTCGCGTATGCGTGTGTGTGTCTTTTGCGTCCATTTCTTCATCGGCGCAAAAGGCCAGACCGGCAGAGCGTCGTGTTCACGTTTGAGTTTTAGGTAGGTCCCCAAAGCCCTGATGAAAGGCACTGTGCTGGCCCCCACAGGAGCGTTCACCGCCTCGCAATAGGCGTTAAGTTCATCGCGTACCGTTTTCAAGGCGGCAATGTCGTCTGAACTATCTGCGGCCAATGGCTGGTCTTGGTCTAGGGTGCGGGCAAGCTCCTTGAGTACTGACTGCTTCGTTGCCTTGTGGCTGTGCAGTTCGAGTACGGCATCTCCCAGGTGGCTTTCGTCCAAGCGTCGCTTGACTACCTCAAGAGCGGCCATTTTTTCCGCGACAAACAAAACCGTCTTACCGCCGCCGAGCAATTCCGCGATGATGTTGGTAATAGTTTGGGACTTCCCCGTTCCGGGCGGCCCCTGGATTACTAGGTTACGTCCGCCTCGCGCTTCCAGAATCGCTAGGGTTTGGGTGCTGTCTGCATCCCGCACGAAACGTATTTCGCCAGGCGTGATCACGCTGTCTAGGTGGAGTCCATCTGCCACCGCTGGCGTTTCGTCGGTGAACCCGTCCCCCAGCAGCCGGGCCATAACCGGGTGGCTACTGGGCTGTTTGTCTTCAGGCCAGACCAAATCGTCAAGGTCTTTGAACATCAGGAATTTGCCAAACGAGAAAAACCCGAGGTGAATTTCGTCCGGCACAACTTTCCAGCACTTTTGCTTGCTGACGCAATCTGAAACTGCGGTATAAAACGTTTCAAGGGGTGGCATTTCCTCCGCATCCGCACTCGCGTCTTCTACATACTGCGGCAAGTCAAGCGCAAAGTCCGTTTTCAGTTTCGCAGCGAGGGACATGTTCTGAATCAGTTCATCGCCACTGTATTCGAGCCGAAAAGCGTCCTTGGTACCACCCCGCTTGAGGTCAACAGGAACCAGCAACAAAGGTGCCTTTCTCAGCTTGTCGGCCGTATCGGCTTCATACCAGTGCAGAAACCCGAGCGCCAGAAACAAGACATTCACCCCTTGCTCCTGAATATAGGTCTCGGCTTCCGTATGAATTTTCAGCAGATTGAGGAACAGTCGCTCCTCTGACAGAGCGGTTTGCAACTTGGTACCAGTGTGGCGGCGAGCCGACTCCTGACCGCCGTCTTCGTCCATCCCGGAACTCCAGTCAACCCCCTCCAGTTCGTGCAGAAGTGCAAGAGTAGACGAGTCCTGTGGTTCGTCAGGCTGGCCATCGGCACTTCTGGTGCTGACCAATTGCTTAAGGCGTTTTTCTGTCATTGGAGAAAACGTCAACGACTTGTTCTGCCGACACAAAATCTTCAAGGTCGCCTCAGAACGCTCGTCAACAATAGTCAGACTCTTTGCGCCACTCCTGAAGTTGATCATGGTGTTGCGAAGACCGATGTCCAACAGATCCTTGCGGCTGCTCAGCAGTTTTTTCTTGATTCCAGCTTGTGACATAGCCCAACCCACCTATAGCATTATTTTGGGAGCATAAATGAGGTCAGACACCATGATTGATGTCTAACCCTGTTCAAATTGAGCTAAACCTTTCAACCAGCAACCCTGCCCGCATTGGTCAACATCTCTGCCGCCGCCTTTTTAGTCGCGGCCGTGATCGTAATCCCGCCCAACATTCTGGCAATTTCATCGATTCGTTTGGCGCCTGCCAGCGGCGTAATCGACGTAGCCACCACGCCGTCGCGGGAAAGCTTGGCGACTTGGAACTGGTTGATTGCGCAGGCGGCAACTTGGGGCAGATGCGTGACCGCGAGGACCTGATGATTGCTGCCTAATGCGCGCAACAGCCGCCCGACAACCTCCGCAACGCGCCCGCCGATACCGGCATCCACTTCGTCAAAAATCATGGTGCCAACGCCGCCCTTGGCCGAGGCCATCATTTGAATCGCCAACGACACGCGTGATAGTTCGCCACCGGAAGCGATTTTTGCAAGCGGGCCGAGCGGCTGGCCCTCGTGCGCGGCGACCTGAAATTCACAAGCTTCCAAGCCGCTGGCAGAAGGTTCGCGTGGAGAAAATTCCACGCCAAATTTGCCTCCGGGCATGGCGAGATCTTGCAATGACTGTGTGACCTCCGCAGCGAATTTTTTGGCTGCGGTTTGGCGTGCTTTGGTAAGCTTTTTAGCGGTTTCCATATACGCAATTTCAGCTGCACGTTCTTGCTCGATGAGCGAATCCAGTGATTGGCCGCCGCCGAGAGACGTCAAACGATCGCGTTTTTGTTGCAGCATCTCAGGAATACGTTTTGGCTCGATGCGGAATTTTCGGGCGATTTCCTGCACGTCGGATATTTCCCGATCCAAATCCGCTAAGCGCTCGGGATCAACATCAAGCTTTTGCAAATAATGGCGCAGTTCGGTAACCGCTTCGCGCAATTCCACGCTGGCGCTTTCGATCAATTTCACCGCGTCTTTTAGCGCGGGGTCGGTGTCGGCGGCCTGGCCGAGATCGACCATGATTTCATCAATTTGCGTGATCGCTGCAGACTCTGATTCGGAGAGCGCGTTAATTGCCGCATCCGTCGATGAAATGAGACTCGCCGCGTTCGCCAAACGACGCTGATCTTGAAGCGTTTCTTCCCAACGTGCGCTGCTGAAATTCAGTTTTTCAAATTCGCTAATTTGATAGCTCAAATCTTCAAATTCACGCGTAATCGCGGCTTCGTTCGCTTCACGCGCGGCGCGAGTACTGGCGAGCTGCGACCACGCCGCATGTTTCACCGCCAAGGCATCAAGCAAATTGCCGTTGCCCGAAAAATCATCCAGCAGCGTCAATTGCGAATCACGTTTTAAGAGCGTCTGATGTTCGTGTTGACCATGAATATCGATCAGCAGCGCCGCCAAATCACGTGCCTGACTGAGCGTGACGGACGCACCGTTGATAAATGATTTTGAGCGACCGCTGGCATCCAATACGCGACGAAAGATGCAAATGTTGGCGTCATCATCAGCGAGATCATTGTCGAGCAACCAGCGCCGTGATTCAGTCGCGCGGGTCAGATCAAATTCGGCGGCGATTTCCGCCCGTGCTTGCCCAACGCGCACCACATTGCCATCAGCGCGCATGCCGAGCGCCAATGACAGCGCATCAATCATGATCGATTTACCGGCGCCGGTTTCGCCGGTGAGGGCGGTAAAGCCGCCGTCGAAATCAAGTTCGAGGCTGTCGACAATAACGAAATCACGGATGGTGAGAGAGCGCAGCATATTTATGCTCTGAAAAAGTTAATGATGGCGCACGGAAAAACCTGGCAAGCGAGGTTAGGAGGTGCGCTCGTTCCAATGCAGTTTGGTACGCAACATGCCGAAATACGAATAACCTTCGGGGTGCAGCAGACGCAGCGGATTGGGGTCGGCGCGAATAATGACCACATCATCGGACTGCGGATCAAAAAACGATTGCACATCAAAATTCACCCGCGCGTTCACACCGCGGATCAGCTTGACGCGCACCTCCGATGTGCTGGCAATCGCGATCGGTCGGTTGGACAGGGTGTGCGGGGAAATCGGCACCAAAGAAATGGCGGGCAGCGTCGGATGTAAAATCGGCCCGCCGCTGGAGAGCGCATAGGCTGTGGAGCCGGTCGGCGTGGCGATAATCAAGCCATCCGCGCGCAGAGAATAAATAAATTCACCATCGACGGCGACCGCGAATTCGATCATCGTGCCCATCGCGCCGCGGCTAATCACCACGTCATTAAGCGCGACCGCTTCAAATACAATTTCATCATCGCGCTTGACCTCGGCATCGAGCATCAAGCGCTTTTCCTCGGTGTAGCGGCCTTCCAAAATGGCGGTGATCAGTGCTGCAAGCTCATCCTGCGGCACATCGGTCAGAAATCCAAGCGTACCTAAATTGACGCCCACCAGGGGCACACCGTGAGTGGCGGCGATACGCGCTACGCCCAGCAAGGTGCCATCGCCGCCGACGGCAATGGCCAAATCAGCGCCGGGAATCACGTCTGGCGTGTCAAAAATTTCGCTGGCGGTGGCACCAAATGCCGCGCCGGTGCGGGCATCGGTACGAACCAACACGCCGCGTGCATGCAGCAACGCATACAAGACGCGAAGTGGCTCGGTCGGCAATTCGCCCTCAGGTTTGCCGATAACAGCGATTTTTTTGAAATTAATCATGAGAATTGATTAAAACATACTGGCGGTGAAATCAACAAAAGCCCAGCAACAAAGACGTGTCTGCGCGGCATTTTCAAAATTGCAAAAATTTAGCGCCAGGATCTGCAGTGCGCATGACAAGGTGTTGACAAATTCCAGATTTGCGCTAATTTCAAGCCAGAAAATGCGGAGAACGCCAGCGCAAACGCCATGGGAAACGCCATGAAAAACAACAAGCCGGGTATCAAGCCAACCGCAAACGATTTTGCCAAGGTGGCAAGGTTTTACATACAATAAGGCTATGCTTTCAGAACGCGCTCAAACCCTCCTCAAATTTTTAGTCGAACGCCACATTGCCGATGGGCAACCGGTGGGCTCGCGTGCGCTATCGAGGTTTTCCGGGATGGAATTGTCGCCGGCCTCGATTCGAAATGTGATGGCGGATCTGGAAGAGCTGGGATACATCGCCAGCCCGCATACATCCGCCGGCCGAATTCCCACGCCGAAAGGCTATCGTTTATTTGTCGATACATTACTGACGATCCGCCCGCTGCAGATGGTGGATCATGATGCAATTCGCGATCATTTAAGGCCCGACGATCCGCGATCGGTCGTCGCCACCGCCTCCCAAATGCTGTCCGATCTCACCCATTTTGCGGGCATCGTGATGACGCCACGCCGCGCCGGGATCGGCTTGAAACACGTTGAATTCATGCAGCTATCGGAAAAGCGCGTATTGCTGATTATTGTGGCGACTGATGGCGATGTGCAGAACCGCATTATCGTTACTGAAAAGCCTTATTCGCCCTCGCAATTGGTCGAGGCCGCAAACTACATTAATCATCACTACGCCGGTTATGAATTTGACCGAATTCGCGAAAAGGTGACGTTCGAGCTATCGCAACTGCATCACGATATTTCCACCCTCATGTCGGCGGTGGTCGAGGCGCGCGGTAAAGGCACCGAGGGCGTGGGTATGGTGATGTCAGGCGAACGGAATTTAATGCACTCGGAAGATATCGGTTCGAACATGGTGTCGATTCGGAAGCTGTTTGATGTGTTCGACCAGAAAACGCAGCTGCTGGAATTACTCGATATCTCGCAGCGCGCGGAAGGCGTGAAAATATTCATCGGCGGTGAATCGGAGCTGGTGCCGTTGGACGAGTTTTCTGTCGTTACCGCACCGTATGCGGTCGATGGACAAATTGTCGGCACGGTCGGCGTGATCGGTCCGACGCGGATGGCATATGAGCGCGTAATTCCGATTGTGGATGTGACCGCGAAGCTGATGTCGGCAGCCTTGAGCAACATCTAAGCAACAACTGAGCAACCATCAACCAATATAAATGACTGAATAAAAACACTAGCAACAGGGCGGCGTTCCAAGCATTTTGCCTTCAAACGCCGCGTCAATGCTGATCTTTAATATTGTTGTATATCGCAGGCGCATCAAATGGCATTTCAGACCGAACCCGCTTTTTCCCACGGCACACCAATCAAAACCGGCATCTTGCTGGTCAATTTAGGCACACCCGATGAGCCAACGACGGCGTCCGTGCGCACCTATCTGAAAGAATTTTTATCCGATCCGCGCATCGTTGAAATCCCCAAGCCGATTTGGTGGCTTGTGTTGAACCTGATTATTCTGCGCGTTCGCCCGGCCAAAAGTGCCAAAAAATATCAAACCGTGTGGATGAAAGAAGGCTCGCCCTTGCGCATTTACACTGAGCGCCAAGCGCAAATGCTGCGCGGCTATCTGGGCGAAATTTATAAAGATGCCCCGCTGGTGGTGCCCGCCATGCGCTATGGCAATCCGAGCATCGAGGCAGGTATCGACAAATTAAAAGCCGCGCATTGCCACAACATTCTGGTCCTGCCGATGTACCCGCAATATGCCGCCAGCACCACCGGCTCGACTTTCGATAAGGTCGCCGAAGTGCTGATGAAAAAGCGCAATGTGCCGGGGCTGCGATTCATCCGCAATTTCCACGATCATCCTGCGTTTATCAAAGCGGTTGCGACCAATGTATTGGCGCACTGGATGAAAATCGGACGGCCCAATTTTGCGACCGATAAATTGCTGATGACATTTCACGGCGTGCCAAAATTTCACCTCGACAAGGGCGACCCGTATCACTGCGAAGCGCACAAATCCGCGCGCCTGATTGCCGAGGCACTGGGCCTTAAAAAAGGCGAATATGTGGTGACATTCCAGTCCCGTTTTGGCCGCGCCGAATGGCTGCAACCCTACACCGACAAAACCCTTGAAGCGCTAGGCAAAGAAGGCGTTCAACGGGTAGATGTTATCTGCCCCGGATTCGCCGCCGATTGCCTCGAAACGCTGGAAGAAATCGCCGACGAAGCCAAAGAAACGTTCTTACATGCCGGTGGTAAAACGTTCAACTATTTACCGATCGCCAACGACACGCCCGCGTATGTCGGTGCGCTGACTGAGATCACGTCCGAGCACTTGCAGGGCTGGGTAGACAAGAGCTTTGATCGGGATGATGAACGGAAAGCAAATGAGGATTCATTGCGTAGGGCTAAGGAGATGGGGGCGTTGGCTTAGTCAGTCAGCTTTTCTTCCAACCTGTAGCCCGGACGAGCGCAGCGACTCCGGGATAGCCTTCACAAATGGTTCAATATCGTAGAAGCCGCGTCGGTGGCGATGATGCATGTGCCGCGCACGAGGGGGAGTTTGGGGATTCGTGAAGCATTGCCCCGGAGTCGCTTCGCTCGTCCGGGCTAGGCGGCACCATATAATAATTAATCGTCTTCGTTGAGCAATTAATCAATGCTCCGGCGATGTGTTGGCATGACGCTCTATCAAATTATTTATCCCAGAAAAAAACTTAATCATGACCGCTGCCCTTCCCAACCCCCATTTCAAATCGATAACCTACACCGGCCTCGCCCCCGGCCCACGCATCATCATCACCGGCGCGGTTCACGGTAACGAGACTTGCGGCACTAAAGCCATTCAGCGCGTCATCGGCGACATCGATAGCGGCAAATTGGACATCGCCAGCGGGCACGTTACCTTCGTGCCCATTACCAATCCGCTGGCGTATGCCAAGGAAGACCGCGTTGGTGATCGTAATTTGAATCGCAATCTCGCGCCGACGACATCACCGAAAAATTTTGAGGACCACGTGGCCAACTGGCTGTGCCCACTGTTGGCGCAGCATGATGTGTTGCTTGATCTGCACTCGACGCGTGCGCAGAATCCCGCCTTTGCCATGCTCGGTCCACAGAATAACGATGGCCCGTTGCAGCCGTTTAAACATTTTTCGGCCGAGCGCGCGCTGGCAAAACGCTTGGGTGTAAATCGATTTGTGGATGGCTGGCTGGAAACCTATGCGCGTGGTGTGGAGCGTCGCGTTGAAGATGCCGCCCGAACGGGGCTCACGCTAAATCCGCTGAATACCGATTCGCGCTACGGCGTCGGCACCACGGAATATATGCGTTCGGTGGGCGGCTATGCGATCACGCTGGAGTGCGGCGCGCATGATGATCCGAGCTCACCCGAAGTCGGCTATCGGGCGATTTTGAATACGCTGGCGTTCCTTGAGATTTCGGCGGATACGCCGCCTGCACCCGTCGAAAAATACGAGGCGCTGCATATGTTTGACGTGATCGATAAGGCGCATGAAGGCGATACACTCAGCCGTGGGTGGGCGAGTTTCAATCCTTTGAAGCACGGCGATGTGATCGGCACGCGCCATGATGGCAGCGTATTGACGGCACCTCACGATGGCTTTATTTTATTTCCCGATGCCAGTGCCAAGCCCGGTAATGAATGGTTTTATTTGGCGAAAACGGTTACCGAGATTTGATTATTGTTATAACGCTTTAGCTAGCGCGGGCTGGCGTTGCTGGCTGCTGTTGTGTGATGCAGTGAATGTTCCCGCCGCCCAATAAAATCTCGCGGCCCGGCACCATGACGACTTCATGTTGCGGAAAGCATTTTTTAAGAATTTCTTCTGCGGCTGCGTCGTTTGGATCGCCAAATGCCGGCGCGATCACGCCGCCATTCACGATCAGAAAATTCACATACGAGCCCGCCAGCCGTACCGATGGATCGCGCGGCTGCGTACCGGCGACTTGCACAACACCGGCGCATTCGCTGGCAGTCGCGTACAACGGGCCGGGAATCGGCATTTTGTGGATGATGAGTTTGCGACCCTTCGCATCAACAGCATTGGCGAGCACGCGCATTGCTGCCTGGCAGCGCGCATAGTTTGGATCGCTCGCATCTTCAGTCCATGCGAGCAACACCTCGCCCGGCCGCACGAAGCAACAAAAGTTATCGACATGACCATCGGTCTCATCGTTGAATAGCCCCTGCGGCAACCAGATAACTTTCTCGATATTCAAATACTGCTGGAGCATTTCTTCAATCGCGGCACGCGTCATCTGCGGATTGCGATTTGGATTCAGCAAACACTCTTCAGTGGTGATGACTGTCCCTTCGCCATCGACATGGATCGAGCCGCCCTCGAGCACAAACCCATCGCTGCGATAACGTGGCAAGCGTTCAATGTCCAAAATCTGCGCGGCAACACGGTCATCGTTTACCCACGGCGAATACAAGCCGCCATTCAGCCCACCCCACGCGTTGAATTCCCAGTCGATGCCGCGCACTTCACCTTCTTGGTTGACAACAAAGGTCGGACCGGTATCACGCGCCCAGGCGTCGTCCGTGGTCATTTCTACCACGCGAATTTGAGCGTCCTGCAACATCGCGCGCGCATTTGAACATTGCGCGGCTGACGCGCAAACCGTCACCGCTTCGAATCGCGCAATCGCCCGCGCGACCGCGGCAAACGCGGCCTGCGCGGGCAATGCGTTCAGTCGCCAATTGTCAGCCCGCTCGGGCCACACCATCCAAGTTTGCGCATGCGGTTCCCATTCGGCAGGCATCCGAAAGCCATCGGCCCGTGGCGTGGTTTTTAACGTGGGTATTGTCAAGATTCCAGCTTGCCATCAAGCGTTTTTATTGCGCCATATAGATTTGGGCGACGGTCGCGAAAAATGCCCCATGCGCTGCGAATATGTTCGAGCTCGTCCAGATCGAAAGCGTGGGTGACAACACCGGTTTCCGTTTCATTGAGCTCGGCTACTTTTTTACCAAATTGATCTGCAATAAATGAGGAACCGTAAAAATTGATATGGGAATCTTGTTGATCTTCGCGACCGGTGCGGTTGCTTGCAATTAGCGGCATCACATTTGCGCCCGCATGACCTTGTTGTACGCGCTGCCAGTGATCGCGAGAACTGATGGTGGGGTCGTGCGGTTCGGTGCCAATCGCGGTCGGATAGAGCAACAGCTCCGCGCCCTGCAAGGCCATCACCCGCGCGCACTCAGGGAACCACTGGTCCCAGCAAATACCCACGCCGATTCGGGCGTAGCGCGTGTGCCAGACTTTGAAGCCGGTGTCGCCGGGATTGAAAAAATATTTCTCGTGGTAGCCGGGGCCGTCGGGAATATGGCTCTTGCGATAGGTGCCGAGGTTGCTGCCGTCCGCATCAATAATCGCCACGCTGTTGAATCGCGCCTGGCCTGCCAGCTCAAAAAAACTGATCGGCAAAACGATTGCCAATTCTTTAGCAATTTTCTGAAAATGCGCGATCGCCGGATTGCTTTCTACCGTGGTTGCAAACTGTAAAAAGTCAGCGTTGGGCAGTTGGCAAAAATAGGGGGTTTCAAATAATTCCTGAATCAAGATAATCTGCGCACCTTGTGCAGCTGCCGCACGAACCAGTTTTTCCGCGTTCGCAATATTCGCAGCGCGATCCCACGAGCAGGACATTTGTGTGGCAGCGACGGTGACGATCCGGGACACTTGAACCTCGTTGGGGAATAGTTAAAGGTTAATCACTAGCAGCAGAGCGGTGTTTCAGGGTATTTTGGCGGAAACAGCTCACCTATGCTGGTGTTTCATTTTCAAATGTTAAAAATCGCAATGGTATGTCATACGGAATCAATGAAAAAACAAATATGCCACCCACACCGCCGCGACCACGCCGGCGAATTCTGCGATCAGGCCATAGGTAATCGCATAGCGAATTTTTTTAATGCCGACCGAGCCGAAATATAACGCGACAATATAAAAAGTGGTGTCCGCCGAGCCTTGAAAAATACACGCCAGCCGGCCGACGAATGAATCGACGCCATAGGTTTTCATTGCGTCAATCATCATCGCTCGAGCGCCGCTGCCGCTGATCGGCTTCATCAGCGCCGTCGGCAGTGCCGGCGTGAAATCGGTATTGAAGCCGAGCTGCGCGAATACCCACGTAAAGCCTGAGACGATAAAGCCCAATACCCCAGAATTGCGCAACACACTGATCGCAACCAGCATGCCTACCAAATAGGGAATGATGGTTAATGAAGTTTGAATGCCGCCTTTCGCACCATCAATAAATGCGCTGTATACATCAACTTTTTTTCGTAGCGCGCCGATGATGAAGCCTACGATGATCGAAAATAAAATCAGGTTGCTGGCGACTTTAGAGACAATTTCGATTTCTGTTTTGGTCAGAAAATTTGTGAAATACCAGACCATGCCAAATATTGCGGCGCTGATGCCAATCAGCCAGCTCATCACCACCGCATTAAATAAATTGATTCGTTGCTTGATAGCCACCGCGACCATGCCGACCACGGTCGCGACATAAGTCGCAATCAAGCACGGGATAAAAATATCCGAAGGGTCACGTGCGCCCAGCACCGCGCGCTGCGCCATGATCGACAGCGGGATTAACGTGAGGCCCGACGCATGCAACACCAAAAACATAATCTGCGCGTTACTGGCTTCGTCTTTATTCGGGTTTAAGGTGTGCAGGCTCTCCATCGCCTTCAAGCCGAACGGCGTGGCGGCATTGTCCAAGCCCAGCAAATTAGCGGAGAAATTCATCACCATGTGGCCGGTGGCCGGGTGATTTTTTGGCACCTCGGGGAAAATGCGCGAGAAAAACGGCGCGATAACTTTAGCCAGCAAGTTGATTGCGCCGGCTTTCTCGCCGATATTCAGAATGCCCAGCCATAGCGTCATGATGCCCGCGAGCGGCAGCGCGATATCCATGACGCCGACTTTTGCCGATTCAAAGGTGCCGTCGACTATTTTTTTGAATATGTCGGTATCGCCCAGAAAGAGCCATTGGGCAAGTGCGGCGATAAACCCAATAATAAAAAATGATGCCCAGATATACGTGAGTGCCATGAACAACCCGTTTTTATTGCGGTGCTATTTCGCCGAGAGCGTGATGAAGGCTATTGACGGCTGAATAGCGTGAGTACTTTTCTTGCAGTGTGCGTTCTCGCACGCCATCTGCGCACCGAATCATTGCAAGCACGCTACTGCATTTTGATCCACAGAGGTGCAAATTTATTGTCCGGCCGATGCACCAAACTGATGTTGGCGCGCGATACCCACGGTACCACTTGCCGGTGAATTGGAATCACCAACACCTCACGCTGGATCAATTCAACCGCATTGTTAATCAATTCCTGACGCGTCGGCGCGTCCATTTCACTTTCGGCTTTTTCGATCAGCGCATCCAGCTCCGCGTTTTTAAAATTGCCGTAGTTGCTGTCGCCATAGCCCGAAGTGTTAAAGCTGTGCAGTACCGGCTTTAGCGTAAACATGGCGTCGCGATTGGTGTCACCCCAGCCTTGCATCATGACGCTGAATTCTTTTTTCGGTGTGCGCTGAAAATATTGCGCCTTAGGCATGGCCTCCACTTTTACCTTGAGCCCGATCCGCGCCCACATTCCCGCCAGCGCCACACAAATCTTTTCGTCGTTGACATAACGGTCGTTCGGGCAGTGCAACGTAAAGCCGAATCCATTCGGGTAGCCCGCCTCGGCCAGCAGCTTTTTTCCGGCTTCAGGGTCGTAGGGCAGGCGTTTTTCAAGCGCGGCCGGAATGCCTTCGCCCTTCGGATTGGGCAAGGCAATAGCGGTCGGCGTCGACAGGCCACGCATGATCTGTGCCTTGATCGCGTTGACGTCGACTGCGTTATAAAGTGCGGTACGGACGCGAACATCCTTGAGCGGATTTTTGCCTTTCACATCCGAAAAAAGGAGTTCATCGCGCGCCTGATCCATCGCGATTGAGATAACCCGCATTTCGTCGCCCTCCCACACCTTGAGTGTTTTATCTTCCTTCAGTTTGGATACATCCTGCACCGGCGGATCCAGCACAAAATCCACTTCACCTGATTTCAACGCCGACATTCGAGTCACGGCACTGGCAATGGGGCGGTATTCAAGGCTATCGATATTGCTCTCATAGCGACCTTCCTTGATGCCCCACCAGTCGGTGTTTTTTATATGCGTGGTTTTAATCCCGGGCTCATACGCGACCAAGCGAAACGGCCCGGTGCCCATCGCATTGCGTGAGGCGTAAGTTATTTCTTTGGTGGTGAAATCCTGCGGCTGCATCGCATTATTTTTTTCGGCCCATTTTTTACTCATGATCGGCACTTCACCCATCGAATTGAGCGCCACCGGATTTGGCTTCGCCGTGGTGAATTCAACCGTGTAATCATCGATTTTTTTCGCAACACCGGCGGGAATCGCATAGGTTTTGAACTGATTCGATTTGGCTGCGCGTTCGAACGAGAAAACCACATCATCGGCTGTAAACGGCGAGCCGTCCTGAAATTTCACGTCTTTCCGCAAATAAACGAGCCGCTTGGTTGGGCTCAATACTTTCCAGGATGTTGCCAGCCAGGGCGTGGGCGTCATATCTTTGCCGGGCTGAATCAAACGTTCATAGACGAGCGCGTTGATGGACTTCGTAAAGCCCTCATCCTGACCGTGCGGGTCTTGGGTGGTGATATCGCCGTTCGTCGACCAGCGGAAATTTTTCGCTTGCGCCGCGGCCAATAGCGGCACGCAGCAGACCGCAGCCGCAATACATCGCAGCCAAGCGCCGCGAACTCCAAATCGTGCGTGTGATCTAACGTTCATAACAGTTTCCCTTGCTGGTTTTCTTATCGTAAACGCGGACCGTAAATCGTACGCCTCTTCAGCGGTGGATTCTGGCGCATGATATATTTGGTATTACATTGGTTTTATTGTAAATGGTTTTAGTTTTTTGCCAAATTAAATCGTGGCCCTGGCGAGAAACTAATGCGAGCCAATGCGTCTGTATCGAAAACTAACATCAATCACCTCTTCAGCAATTGCCTGCAATGCGCATTCTAAATTTGCATGGCAGTTAATATCGCGACCTCGTCCCAACCGTGCGTTGAAGACGTAATGAATGAAACGTGATGAAAAAGCGTCATGAAACTGCCGAAGGAAAGAGTGCGGTGAAAAAAAGTGTGATCGCCGAATTTAAGCCTGATCCGCGGGACAATTCGCCGTTGTATCTTCAGTTGGCGCGAAAACTGGGGGAGGCGGTACGTCAGGGTCGTTATCAGGTGCATGAGGCCTTGCCCTCCGAGCGGCTGCTATCCGAATCACTTGGCGTGTCGCGGGTCACCGCGCGCAAGGCGATTGACCAGCTTGTTGAACAAGGTTTGATCTTACGCAAGCGGGGCTCGGGAAATTACATCGCGCCACGACTTGAGCAGCCGCTGTCACGGCTCAGCAGTTTTTCTGAAGAATTGCTGCGGCGCGGCTATGCGCCGAGCTCGCGGTGGCTGGATCGCTGCATTGCCCCGGCAGCGCCCGATGAGCAACTTAGCCTGGGGCTGTCATCGAATGCGAAGGTCGCCCGCCTTGAGCGTTTGAGATTGGCGGATGATGTGGTGATGGCGTACGAGCTGAGCGTCTTGCCGCAAAGCGTGCTGCCGGAGCCCAACGCCGTCAAGGCATCGCTTTACGAATATCTGAATAAAATCGGTAAGGCACCGGTCAGGGCGCTGCAGCATATCCGTGCGCTTAACGCCGAGCCACGCTTAGCAGAGCAACTGGGTGTGGCTGTCGGTCATGCGGTGCTATTCATCACCCGTATCGGCTACCTCGAATCGGGTCAGGCAGTTGAGCTGACGCATTCTTACTGCCGCAGCGATTATTATGATTTCGTCGCTGAAATGCGTCGAGAGGCATGAAGGATTTTAAGCAGCATGAATAAAAATCTGGAAGCCCTTTACCGGCTTGCACAAAAGCCATGTAGACGGGTCATTGGCTTGATGTCGGGCACCTCAATGGATGGCCTGGATGTTGCCCTATGCGAACTTACAGGTTCGGGCGAATCAACCAGCGTGCAACTGCTTAATTTCCATACCGTCGACTATACCGACGATATTAAAGCTGAAATTCGACAGATATTTGCCAAGCAGACGATTGATTTTCAGCACCTGGCGCTGCTCAATGCCTGGATCGGCACGCTGCACGCAGACATGGTGTTGGCTTGCCTTAACCGTTGGGGGATGTCCCCTGAAGACATTGACCTCGTCGCCTCACACGGCCAGACAGCGATGCATGCACCAAAGAGTTTGCACGGCCGCGAAAAATTCTCAAATGCAACTTTACAGATTGGTGACGGCGATCACATAGCGGTTAGAACCGGCATCATCACGATTTCGGATTTCCGGCAAAAACATATTGCGGCGGGTGGCGAAGGCGCGCCATTGGCGGTCTATGGCGACTATTTTATTTTTGGCAAGCGCGGTGAAAATCGAATCATGCTAAATATGGGAGGCATCGCAAACTTCACCTATTTGCCCGCCAGCATGGAGCCTGAAGAAGTATTTGTAACCGATACAGGCCCCGGTAATACGCTTATTGATGCGGCGATGCGTGTTTCTTTTCAAGATCTTGCCTACGACAAAGACGCTGAAATCGCCCTGAAGGGCAAAGTGAATCAAGCGCTGCTTTCTACGCTTAAATCAAATCGTTTTTTTGAGCAGCCGTTTCCCAAAACGACCGGGCCGGAACTTTTTAGCATCGACTATGTGCGATCCGCGCAATCTGCAAGCGGCACGGATGGGATTTCAATAGAGGACTTACTCGCCACCTTGACCCGCTTCAGCGCCGAGACCATTGCTGAAGCAGTCCGTAAATGCGTTTCCAGCACACAACGCAACATCAACGATTTTCATATCTATACATCAGGTGGTGGAATGCACAATCCGCTGCTCGTGGGTTGGCTCAAAGAACTTTTGCCTTGCGCGTTTTCGGAAACCGATGTGCTCGGTATTTCGGGCGATGCAAAAGAAGCCGTTTTGTTTGCTGTACTCGCGAATGAAACGGCAGCAGGCGGCAAATCTGATTTTGGATCACGACGCGGCATACCGTCTGTAGCGATGGGCAAAATTTCGTTTCCATCCTAAGCACGTCATTCGCTACCTCAAACGTCAGCCCGTTAAGTTTGGCCCGTGCTAAAAACTTTTGTTGTATTTGTACACGCATACCACTTCAATGCTTTACGGGGGAGAGACGCAAACTGGTATTGTTTTTTTGCAAGTTATCAGTGATATAACTGCGCGCCAACGCAGGAAATTCGCCCGGTAAAACAAAATAACAAGAAAATTCTCGACATATTGTGTATCTTTATGCCAAATTACCTTTAGATACCAAAAAAATACCAAAAGAAAACCAATTTAATAGTCGCTGGCATATTTCATATTATTTTGAGGGGAACAAGATGAAACCTAATTCAAACACAAAATTAATCGGCACCGCCTCGGCACTGGCTGTTTTATTGTTCGCGAGTGGTAGCGCCATTGCGCAAACAGCACTGCCGAAGGCCGATGATGCAGCGGCAGCGGCAACGTCAAAGGTCGATGCGGTGTTGGTAACCGGTACGCGCATCAAGGCAGCAGGGCTGACCTCCACCAGCCCGGTAAGCCAGATCACGGCTGAGGAATTGGCGTTGGCGCGTGCCGTCACTGTTGAGGACTTTTCAGTGAAACTGCCTCAGCTTGCCGGCGGGGTAAACAGCACATCGGCGGGCAGCGATGCGTTTGGAGCGCAAACGCTTGACCTTCGAAATCTAGGCCAAAGCCGCACGCTTGTACTCATCAATGGCACGCGCGCGGTACCGTTCAGTTTCCGAAACGCAGTCGACGTTAATTTTATCCCTGCGCCGCTGCTAAAACGCGTTGATGTACTTACCGGCGGTGCCGCCGCCGTCTACGGCGCTGACGCGATTTCGGGCGTCGTGAACTTTATTATTAACGATGACTTCAGAGGGCTGCAAGCGTCCGCCAATTACCGGTCAGGGCGCGGCGGCGGATCACAATATGGCACCAACTTGACGGGTGGCATGGCGCTCGGTGATCGTGGCAGCATTGTTGGCTATCTGGAATACACGGAGCGCGAGGCGCTGTACGCCGGAGAGCGTGATTTTGCGCGCAAAAATCCTATTCTGGTGGCTGGTTCGGGTGGCAATTTTACTGATGTCGCCAGCGGCCGAGTATTTTCGGTCACCGATGCAAATCAATTTACATTGACGCCGCAAACCACCGACTACACCTCTGCGTACACGTTGATCCAGCCGCTGAAACGCGTGAATGTATCCACCTTTTTCAAATACGATTTCACCGACAAGTTACAGGCCTATGGGCGTTTCATGTATTCAAACGTGAAGACGACAGGTGCGCCGCGTTCGGGTCAGGTACCCGTCGTCGTGAATGACGTTTTCGGTATTAACAGCAGCAATACATTTATCCCGGCTGAGGCGCGCGGTTTGCTCACATTTGTCAACGGTGTGGCGCAGGTTCGCGTCAACCGATCGCTCGGCGAATTTGGCGTGAAGACGGCTGAGAATGATCGTGATACTTATCAGGTGCAGCTAGGTCTGCGCGGTGCGATCACTGACTCGGTGAACTGGGATATCTACGGCCAAACGGGCACAACAAAAGAATCGATCGTTGTCAACGGTGATGGTTTGAAAGCGCGACTTCCTGGCCTCATCAATTCAATTGATATTTTCGGTCCCGGCGCTGATTTATCCGGCTTCGCACAGCAGTTCAAATATGGAGACCGCGAGCGAAAACAGTCCGTCATTGCAGCAACTGTTTCAGGCGACAGCGGCGATTTCTTCAAACTGCCCGCAGGCCCGATCGGCTTTGCTATCGGTGCAGAATCACGCCGCGAAACAGGCACGTTCAATTACAATCCAGATCTCGGCCAGTCGTTTAATCAGGGCGTTGAATCTCCGCCAACCGTGCCGCCGTACTTTCGCGCGAAAGAATATTACGGTGAATTGCTGATCCCGATTTTGTCTAAATTACCGTTGGTGGAAAACCTTTCAATTGAAGGCGCGTTGCGTAGCTCCTCGTATAACAAATCAGTTGGCCAACAGAATACCTATGACTCCGACAAGATCGGCGCCTCGTGGGCGATCACTGAAGATTTCCGTTTGCGCGCCACCCGTCAGACCGTGATTCGTGAGCCTAACTTCGGCGAATTTGCGAACCCGATTTTCTCGATCCCATTTAACAGCCTCGTCAACGTTGCGCGCCTGCGTCCGCGTTACGCGGGTGACCCATGCGTGCTGGGGACAGGCAATGCAGAACAATGCCGTCGTTTCAACGCGCCGGCCGTGGGTTCATACAACTCGTTTGATCCCACGCTGCTCGCCGGCGGCTATTTTTTCGGCGGCAATCCCGAAATACGTGCTGAAAAAGGCAAAACCAACACCCTTGGAGCCGTGCTTACACCGCGTGCATTGAAGGGCTTTAACCTGACCGTCGACTACTACAGTATCAAGATTCAAGACGCCGTCGGTCAAATTCAGCCAATTGATGCATTGACGAGCTGTTACATCACCGACCCTCGTGCCGATAATCCACTCTGCCAAGCGGTCACTCGCAACGCAACCACGGGCCGAATTCAGGATGGCTTCCCGGTGGATCGCAACCTGGCCTTCATCAAGCAGCAAGGCATCGATATCGACACAAGTTTCAAACAAGATGTGCCATTCGGTCTGCCTGGCCGCAAACTCACGTGGCAATATCAGGCCGCCATCGTTAGAAATTACACGATTCAGAAAAACCCCGTGCTTGATCCGATTGATTGTAAGGGCAGCTACGCGTTCCGTTGTTCGTCGGATGCAGTATCACTGGTGGCACCCGATTATCGTCATCGCGCATCGCTCACTTGGGATGGCAGTGCGTTCACGACGCAAGTGGGCTGGAAGCGAATTGGCAAGGTCAAAGACAGCACCGTTGGCAGCACTGAAACCATTTCTGCGCAGGATTACTTTGACGTGAATATTTCATGGCGCGCACCCGTTAACGGTTTGACGATTAACTTTGGTATCGACAATGTTTCCAACAAGCAGCCACCACAACCCAAAAATTCAGGCACGTTCAACACTTATCCTGACACCTATAACGTCATCGGCAGGACGTATGGCTTATCAGTCACTTATCGTCAGTAAATGTCTATACAACGCGGGCACCTTGAGCAAAGGTGCCCGCATTTGAGTTCAAGGTATGCGCAGGTGTCGCGGTAACAAGTAAACTCGGCCTCCATGTCGCCCACCCTGCTGTTCTCCATCGTCGTTGCCTACTTTGCGCTTCTACTTGTGGTGGCGTGGACGACATCGCGCGGTGCCAACAACCACTCCTTTTTCATCGGCAACAAAAATAGTAACTGGATGCTGGTGGCATTTGGCATGATTGGTACTTCGCTGAGCGGGGTAACGTTCATCAGCGTGCCGGGCGCGGTTGGTACGACCGCGTTTACGTATTTTCAGATTGTGCTCGGTCAACTGATTGGCTATTTCGTAATTGCCTTCGTCCTGCTGCCGATTTTTTACCGGCTGAATCTCACGTCAATTTACGATTATCTCGGCAGTCGTTTAGGGCCGCATTCGCGTAAAACCGGTGCCTCGTTTTTTATTCTATCGCGCACTTTGGGCGCGACGGCGCGCGTGTATCTCGTCATTCGAATTTTGCAAGACGCGATCTTAGACAGTCTTGGTGTGCCCTTTTGGCTGACTGCTGCCGTCATCATCATGATGGTGCTGCTCTATACGTATGAGGGTGGCGTTAAAACGATTGTGTGGACGGATACATTGCAGACGTCCTGCATGTTGCTCGGGTTGATTTTCAGCGTCGTGTATTTATTTAATGGGTTGAACATCTCCGTATCTGAGGCGCTGGCGCAAATGGAGACACGCGGGCTTTCAAAAATCTTTTCGACGGATGTTGATCGCAAGGAGTTCTGGTTGAAGCAAATTCTGGCCGGCATGTTTATCGCCATCGCGATGACAGGCATGGATCAGGAGATGATGCAAAAAAACATCTCCGTTAAGCGGTTGGGCGACTCGCAAAAAAACATCATTGCGCTGGCGATCATCATGGTTTTCGTTGTGTTGCTGTTTTTGTTTCTGGGCGGCTTGCTTTATTTGTACGCGCCGACGGTGGGCGTTATGGCAACAGGCGATAAAATTTTCCCCACCGTTGTGCTCGGTCATTTGCCCGCGATGCTGCAGATTATCTTTGTGATCGCATTAATTTCTGCCTTGTTCCCCAGCGCAGACGGCGCCATCACCGCGCTCACATCAAGCTTCTGTATTGATATTTTGTCGATGCAAAAGCGCAGCCAATGGAGTGAGGCAGATCGCGAGCGTATCCGCCATCGCGTGCATTTTGCTTTCGCAGCAATATTTTTGCTGCTGATTATGATGTTCAAATGGGGGGACAACCCCAGCATGATCGGGCTGATTTTGAAACTGGCTGCCTTCACCTATGGACCGCTGCTGGGGCTGTTTGCCTTCGGGATTTTGTCGAAACGCCAAGTTAATGATTCGCTTGCGCCGTGGATTGCGATTACAGCACCGATCATCTGTTACGCCATCGACGCAAATCAATCTGTATTATTTGGCAGCTACCAGATTGGTTTGGAACTATTAATTGTCAACGGCGCGTTCACCTATTTTGGCTTATGGGTAACCTCAACGGCTCCGTCCCAAGCCCGCTGATTTCTGCACGCGATATGAAAAAAAGTTTATGGGAGAAAAGGTTGAGTTTGAAATACATTGAGACAGCGAAGTGTCCCGCGGAATGTCGAGCATGATCAGGTTAGAAGGCAACATTCTGACGCCACAAGGATTTGTGCATGGCGAGATCATTTTTTCCGACAGCGGAAAAATTGAAAAAATTCACGGCGAACCGGTTGCTGAAAATGTCGCCCGTGATTCTAACCAGCCCATCATCTTGCCCGGATTTGTCGATTTGCATGTGCATGGCGGTGGCGGGCGCGACATCATGGAAGGCGGCGATGCTGCTGCGCGCATTGCCACATTGCATGGCGAACACGGCACCACCTCGCTACTCGCCACCACCATGACCGCGCCGCCGGTAGACCTTGAAAACGCATTTGCGGGCTTGTCAAAGTTCTTCAAGCCCGCGCGTACGCACCAGCGCGGCGCGACACTGCTCGGCGTGCATTTGGAAGGGCCGTACATCAATCCCGGCAAGCTCGGTGCACAGCCCGATTTCACGCGTCCCATGCAGGCCAATGAGTTAAAACGCCTGAACGCATTAGCGCCCATCAAGCTCATCACCTTGGCCCCGGAAGTGCCGGGCAATATGGCGGTAATTGAAGCGTTGTGTGAGGCCGGATACAAAGTGCAAATCGGGCACAGTTTGGGAAGCTATGAAGAAGGTGTGGCGGCGTTGAATCTTGGCGCGACTGGCTTTACGCATTTATTTAACGCCATGACCGGCCTGCATCATCGCAAACCGGGCATGGTCGGCGCGGCGCTCGCGCATGCGGAATTTGCCGAAATCATTCCCGATTTGCTGCATGTACATCCGGGCGCAATTCGTGTCGCGCTGCGCGCTATCCCTAAATTATTTTGTGTGACCGATTCCACTGCCGCGACTGGTATGCCCGATGGCGAATATCGGCTGGGCCGCCACACCGTCACCAAATGTCTCGGTGGCGTGCGGCTGGCCGATGGCACGCTCGCCGGCTCAACGCTGTCGCTCGATCAGGCGATCCGTAATCTGGTGAACGAACTTGGGCTCGACATCGCAGATGCGTCGCGCCGTGTCTCGACCAACGCTTGCGAATTTCTGGGCATCACGGATCGCGGTCGGCTGGAGGCGGGCGCGTGGGCGGATGTGGTGGTGATGGACCGCGATTTGATGGTGCAAGCCGTATTCGCCGAGGGGTTGAAAATTGCGTGATCGAAAAATAATGAGCCAAATGCTGATCGAGTCACGTGAAGCGCCGGCGGCCATCGCCCGACAGCTCGCGCATGAGGTTGATGCTTATCGTGACTTTGGCGCATGGCTCACGGTACATTCGCCGGGCTCGGTGTTGACGGTCGCGCGCGGCAGTTCGGACCATGCCGCGCACTTCATGGCGTATCTCATCATGGCGCGGCTCGGGCGGCTGGTCACCTCGCTGCCGATGTCTCTGATCACGCTGTATCAATCAAAAATTCAGTGCGCGGGGCTGGTGTCGATGGCGTTTTCGCAATCAGGACAAAGCCCCGATTTGGTCGCGCCGATGAAATTTTTTACGGATGGCGGGGCGTGTACCGCGGCATTCGTCAACCAACCTGATTCGCCGTTGGCGCACTCGGCAAACTGGGTCTTTCCGATGCACGCAGGCGAAGAAAAAAGTGTCGCTGCGACCAAAAGTTTTCTCGCGCAATGTGTCGCCGGTGCGCGCCTGGTGGCCGCGTGGCAGGGCGATGCAGATTTGCAAAATGCGATTGCGGCATTGCCCGATTCGTTGGAGCGCGCGGTGGCAGCGGATTGGTCGGCGGGCGTTGAGGTTTTGAAAAACAGTGACCGGTTATTCGTGATCGGACGTGGCATCGGATTACCGATCGCGATGGAAGCCGCGCTGAAATTTAAAGAAACTTGCGCCATCCAGGCCGAAGCGTTTTCAGGCGCAGAAATCAAACACGGGCCGATGGCGCTGATTAGTGACGGCTACCCTCTGCTCATTTTCGCACCGCGCGGACCCGCGCAAGCAGGTTTGTTGGCGCTGGCTGACGAGATGCGAGGCCGTGGTGCCACGGTGCTGTTGGCGGCGCCGGACGGCACGCCGGGATGCAATTTACGCATCACCGAAACAGCGTCAATGGATCTCGATCCGATCTCCATGATCCAAAGTTTTTACCCGATGGTCGAGGCGCTGTCGCGTGCGCGCGGCTTTGACCCTGATCGGCCCCGGCATCTGGCGAAAGTGACGCGCACGCAGTGAGGTTTTTGGGGCGTGGATTGATTAACGCAAATTAAAACCCTAGCATGGGCGGGCATTGTAGAGCATTGTTGTTCCAAAACGAGCTCCTAGAGCGGGGTTTGATAATTGAAGCTGATTCACTGACCGCGTTCAACCGCTGCCGACATTGCCTAATTCCAATTGCCTATTTCTTATCCGCAATTTCCGACGCGGCCCGCGCCAAATTCAGCGCCAGCAAGCGCCGCAAAATTTCTTCATCCGCCATCGCGGGTGTGTAATCCGTCCAGCCGTACGCCGCCGCAACCGCGGCATCGAGCGCGCGATGCGCGTCTGAAAGCCATTGCGCTTCACCCTTGGCGCGGGCGTTGTAAAGATTTGTCAATGTGCGTTCTTTGATCGCTTTCGCGAATTCCGGTTTGGCGATAATGCGGTCGGGATAACCCGCCACCACCTCTGGCACCACGTCCACCCACTCCGGCGGGTTCAGCCAATTGGTGCGCAGCTCGTTCAACCGCTTTGCGGCGGCGGCGATGGCGGCGGCATGCGAGT
Source organism: Burkholderiales bacterium (assembly GCA_038224475.1). GTDB lineage: Bacteria > Pseudomonadota > Gammaproteobacteria > Burkholderiales > Usitatibacteraceae > UKL13-2. The sequence goes on along the minus strand of JBBRFJ010000006.1, from coordinate 8,528 downwards.
TGGTGGAATCGGCGGGTTGGAGATTGGGGGTGAGGCCTTCGGGGAAAGGGAAGGTTTCGAAGCATGTAGTTGGAGTGTAGCGGGGACGATCTTCGAGAGATGTGCCCAGTCGCAATGACCACAGTTCGTGCATGCGTGAATGCAGAATGCCGAATGAAGCGTCATCATCGCGCCCAAATACTAAAAGTGCATGATCTGCCAATTCAGATTTGTCGAGCCAAACAAAGACTCTGTGTTTTGCCACAGCAGGCGATGCAATATAACGTCGATTACGAGCGAGCATTTCTCTATAGACGGGTGATGGACGTGCATGTAGCCACCAGCGATCTTTCTGGTTTTTGTCAGGACGAGAACTTCGCTCAGGATAGACTTGCTGCTTTGCTAGGCTAAATGGCGTTTCGTACATCGCGGCCTCTTCAATGGGCATGTTGAGTCCAAAGTCGATTACCCAAGTATCAAGTCTTCGCTTCGTAACTTGACTTGCGTTGATTGCACGTTTTACGACATCTGCATTTTTTCTTCGGTCGGGATTTGGTGAACTAAGGGCAGCACGCGCGACTTTTTCGAGTATGTCAAATGAACCCTTTTCTTGGGAGCCGTAAGCACAAACCCGAGAATTTAAATTCAGCTTTTTTGCTTTCGTCAAATCAAGAACGTGAGCTTCGTCCAAATTCCCACTCAAGTCTGCGTTGATACTCGTAACAATACGACCATCTAAAAACTTGTCATTCCGAACGGGTTCATGTGAGGAATCTGCTGTCAGCGTTTCCTCGTCGTCAGCAACAGCAGATTTCTCGGCGCGCTCGAAATGACTAGGGTTGGGAATTGATTTGTGAGCAAAACACACAATTGAAACCCGCACCGCCGCACCTTCATTCACCCACGCTTCATTGCTCCACGCGTTATTAATTTCGCCCGTCTCAACGATCTGTTCCAACACCTTGCGATTCGCACCGCCGCGAATCGAATTGGTCGCGACCAATCCCGCGCGGGCGTCGGGCCGATGCGCAATGGCGTGCTGCGCTTTTGCAAACCAATAGCAAACAAGATCCGCGCCGCCCGGCACACTGTGCTGGTACATCGCGCGCAAATCTTCGGTGTAAGCATCGCCCAATTGCTCACGCATTTTACTGCCGCCCAAAAAGGGTGGGTTGCCGATGATCGCGTGCACAAGCGGCCACTGCGCCATCGTAATCGCTTGCTCTTCACCACCATCGTCAGATTGAGTTGTGCGAATATTCAGCAACGCATCGCGACACTGAATTTGATCCAGCGTTTTTAAAATCGGCTCGCGACTCGGTGCGAAGCCGTGCTTTAACATCCACTGAATATCGCCGATCCAGACCGTCACTTTCGCCAGCTCTGCGGCATAGGGACTGATCTCGATGCCGTGCATCGCTTGCGGGCCGACCTCGGGGAAACCCCGCTCCAGGCCTAGCGCTTCAGCCTCCAGCCCGACGCGAAGCTCGATATCTTTGAGCGCCTGCAAGGCGAGATATAAAAAATTGCCGCTGCCGCACGCAGGGTCAAGCACCTTAAAATCTTTGAGACGTTCTTTGAATCCGATGTAGCGTTTGGTCGCGTCTTTTAAGGCATTGGTGGCCTTGGCTTTCTCAGTGGATTTGCGGCTGTTTTCGAATTCGTGGAACACCGCCATGTGCGCGGCAATCGCTGATTTTTCCAGCGCCCATTCGCTAAGCAGCGGCTCGACGATTACCGGATTGACGATGCGCATGATCGAGACGGGATCGGTGTAATGGGCGCCTAATTGGCTGCGTTTGGCGGGATCCAGCCCGCGCTCAAACAGGGTGCCGAAAATCGACGGCTCAATCGCGGACCAATCGAGCAGCGAGACGTTGATGAGTTTGTCGATGTCATCGGTGTTGAGCGGGATCGTGATGTCGTCATCAAACAAGCCGCCGTTGAACCACTGAATAAAATGTTCGCCGAATTCGCCGTGGCGCTCAGACATGGCGCGGAATAAATTTTTAAGCTGCCGGTCAAAGCGGGCAATGTCTTTGCGACCATTGCTGAGAATGGTGGTGAATAAATTCTGCGGCAGCAGGGCCTCGCTGGCGGGGCCTTTGGCATCTTCGGCGAATAGACAAAAAATAACTTTGTTTAAAAAATGCGCGACTTGTTGCGGATCATGCTTGCGTTGTTGAAGCTGCCAAGCAAGATCGCCGATCAGTTTCGCCGCTTGCAGCGTAATCGCGGTGCGGGTGCGCGTGGGCTTGAATTGATCGGGATCGTTGAATATCCAGCGCAGCTTCTTCACGTTCTCGGGCAAGCCAATATCGGCGATGGGGATGACGTGAATCTCGGACGGTGTGCCGGTGAAGTGCGTATGAATTTCAATTGACTGCCGATTGCTCACGACCAGCAGCGGCGGGTTATCGAGCGCCAAGGTGTACGTCATCAATTGCAAGAGAGCCGCCTCTAGCCCCGCGTTCGGGCCTTTGTACTCCCACGCAAAACAATTGCGTTTCCATACATCCGCCCATCCTGTACCGGCGGTTTTGCTGCCGGTGCGCTTGGCACCGCGCTCGAAACAATAGTTGTCAGGATCGTCCGGCTTCGGCACATCCAGCAGGTCGCATAGATCGAGAAAATGGTGTTGCGCACCGGCTTTCTCGGTGAGCTTGTTACGTGTCCATTTGTCGATGAATGCTTGGGGAGTCATGCGCGTGTTTGCTTTGCTAGGATTGGATTGGCTTAGTTTGGCGTGAGGATAGCGGGTTTTGGTAGTGGGTGGTGGCCGATGAAGTGCAAGCAGGGCGGCGGGGTTTTGGCGTCAAGGTTGCGTGAAAACAATTGATGCATCGCGCTACGCCGACGCTTGCTTTTGGAGCGCCATTATTGTTTTGAAGCGGTGCCATTAAGAAAATGTAGTCCGTAGCCAAATATCGTCTGGACTTCGATAGGAAATTGATGATTAAGAAAAAGCGCTTCTCACGTCACCGCGGCACTAGAACCAAATGGATTCTGAATCTGAAGCAGGCGATCAATCTTCAGGCCGTCCTGCATGTCCTCTGAAAATAATGTTTTGCAGCCCGCGATAAGCGCCGCGGCCACAATCATTGCATCATATAGCGACAGGCCATAGCGCTCGGCGACCGCGAGCCCGCGCGTATGGGTTTCGATGGTGAGCGGTTCTATTTTGCAAACTGCTCTCAAGCCATTCAGTAACTCGTTGGTTTCTGGCCATGACATTTTCAATTTGCGACGCGACACGTTTGCAACTTCATTCAGTACCTGCACGCTGATCGTGACGCCATTGCCAATTACCGTCTCCGCGCGATTAGCTTTCTTTTCGTTTGCGGATAACAAATACAGAACCACATTGCTATCTACAAAAATCTTATGATCGCTCATTGGCATTTTCGCGATCAAAGCGAAAATCAGCAGGTAATTTGCCGCGGAATTTTCGCAGACGTTCAAGCAACTCACGGTTGCCGGGTTTTTTTGTCACCTCAAAAACGCGCGGGTCGGCGATACGAATTTCTATATTGTCGCCATCTCGCAACGCTAGCGCTTCAACTACCGTGGCGGGCAAGCGAATCGCGAGACTGTTGCCCCATTTAGAAACTTGCATGATGAAATCTCCGTAAAATGATATACACAAATAAAGTATATCATCTTGCAAATTGCCGGCGTGAGGATAGCGGGTTTTGGTAGTGGGTGGTGGCCGGTGATTGGCTAACGCTGATAGGCAAGTGGTGCCATGCAAGGGTGCGGCGCGAAAACCATATTAAGACGGCGTATCGCCAACGCAACATTAAAAAATGACACGCTATTTGTTTACCACCACGACATCGGGCTTTAATTTCTTTTTCTGCGCGAGCTTGGCAAACTTCGCATCAAATGTCACAAATTTCTCGCAGTCGCCCGTGGCGAGATGTAGAGCGTCAGCGAAGTCGAGTCCTGATTTATACGCGCTGAGCGCATCCATCATCATCTCCCAGTTTTCTACATTGACGTTCGGTAAACCGAGTAGATGATCCAATACGGCAGCCACCTCATCGCGCGAGTAGCCGTAACCGCCGCGCATCACCCATTCCAGTTCCAACACCACGGTTCGAGCGACGAACAGCGCAGGCTTGGCCATGATGCGTTTGGCGAGTGCGTGTTGCTTTTTTGCTTCCGGTTCCGTCTCGTCGATGTAGAAGCGGGCAAGGATATTGGTGTCGAGCGCAATCATTTTTTGGCCCGCAACAACATCGCGACATCAAAATCCGGTGGCAGCGCACGGCCTTTGCTCTTCAGCATGCCGCAGCCGTCTTCTAACCGCGTGTGCTTCTTGTTGCGGATTATGTGTAGCTGCAGTATGTTGTCTTGCACCACGAAATCAATAGCGGTACCCGCCGTGATACCCAATGATTCTCTGATTTTTTGCGGGATGACGACCTGGCCTTTGCTGCTGACGGTGGCTTCCATGGCGGCTCCGAAAGTTGGCTAAATCGATATTCTATGCTGAAATCTTACCAAGTAAGAATTCAAAATTAAAATTTTAGTCTGCCCTATGCGGGTTCCAAATACACTTTGTCGAAATAGCACGGCTCAGCATCACGCGCTAATCAACCTCAAATTGAACGCCCGCTCCACGAGCCACACCAGCGCGACTAGCAGCGTCAAAATCGACCCGCCGACAAATATCCCCTTGCGGTAAAACGCGGTGTTCCGGAGCCAATACGCGAGTGGCAAAAACGCGGCGACGATGGCCAGCTGGCCGGTTTCAACGCCGACATTAAAGCCGAGCAGCGACAGTACCAGCGCGTCTTTGGGCAGGCCTAATTCTGTGAGAACACTGGCAAAGCCGAAACCGTGGATCAGACCAAATGAGAGGGCCACCAGCCAGCGCCTGCGCTCGACCAGCGGAAACAGATTATTCGCGGCCGCCAGCACCACCGAGGCGGCGATCGCGGATTCCACCCAGCGCGAAGGCAGCGAGACAATTTGCAGCGCGGCCAAGGTGAGGGTGATTGAATGCGCGACGGTAAACGCGGTGACCACCCACAGCACTTCAGATAATGCCAAGCGAAACGTGGCAACACCGACCCAATGTCGTGGCGATCTCAACCCCGCGCTTGAGGCGACAACCGGGAGCACCAGCACGGCGGGTAACAACAGCGATAACAAAAACAGGATGTGGTCAAAACCCTTCCAGATATGCCATATGCCTTCGACCAGATACTGACCGAACTGCGCCAGCCGCGAGGTTTCACCGGCCTTGATGGTGAGTACGCCGGTGTCCGGTGCCATCACCGCGGTGTGTGACACACCGTCCAAATCAAGTCTGAGCAGCCCGCGATGTAAGCCGTCAATATCAAACAACAATCGGTAATTCAGCGCCAGTGCCTGTGAGCCACCGGGGCAGGTGCCAGTCAGTTTAAGCACCGCATAGGCACCGTCGGTATGGCTGTCGATAAGGTGTTCGGCCACCGCGATTTTGCAATCTCCGCCGCGCTGTATCGACAGGCGACCCAGTGCCCAAGCGGCGATATCGGCGTGGCGGTTTCGCACCTCATCCCACGTGATGTCGCCGTCGCCATTGGTATCGAGGCCGATGGCGAAATCGATATCACGCAGCGCAATATCCCATTGGCCGGTGAGGTTCTTGCCGTTGATATTCAACACCAAGTAGCTGTCGCTGGCTTTGTGGGCAAAGGCGGGCGCGGCGCACAACGCGCTGAGCATGAGCATCGCGCAGAATAACCGACGCAGCGACATCACGGCTTCAACGCCGGTTTGGCTGCGGTCAGTGATGCGGGCGTGGCTGCGGGTGTGGTTGCAATGCTGGCAGAAGCAACCCCGAGCTTACGAAAATACGCGTCTTCAAAACCGCTTGACTGTAGCCAGGCGCGCACTGGTTCCGCGGCGGCGGGGTCGTGCATTGCAATCGCCGCTTCCAGCAGCGGCCGGGCGTCGCGCGGCTCGCGCTGCACGGTGTAATTGGCGGCAGCGACTGCCAGCGAAGCCGCCGGATTATTTGCGAGCTGTAATTCAAACCGCGCCTCTTCGGCCCGATGAGTGGTATCGCCGCGCATTCTGGCCGCCGCAAACCGATCTGCCAGTGCCTGCACATGCGCCTTGGCGGCGGGTAACTTGAGCGCCGTTTCGGCAAGGGCCAAACGCAGGAGCAAGCCGTCCGAAGCCTCCCAAATCGCGAGTAATTTGACGACTTCCGCGGGCCGTTTTTGATCGAGCAAAAAATCGCTCCACGCCGCCAGCAAATAGCCATCGTCGATACCCAGCGCCAGCGCGTCGCGATAAAACTTTTCAGCTTTTACAGGCTGACCGCGCCATGCGGAGACCTCGCCTAAACGGGTGAGCAGCCAAAGCCGATTGCCCGCATCCTGCGTTTGGTCCAGCGCGCGCTGCAACGCGTTAGCCCCGGCTTCCAGCTGCCCACCATAGGCGCGGGCCAAGCCGATGCATGCGCCATAAAGGGTGGCGCGATTGAGTGTTTGCAGTGCGTCGCATTCGACTTTCGCGGCAGCGTAATTGGCTTGCACCAAGAAAATCGCGCCGCGCCAGGCATGGGAGGACGCGAACTGCGGATCGGCCTTGAGTGCATTTTCAAAGTCAGCCAGCGCGCCGTCGAAATCATGCCGGTATTGCTTGAGTTGCCCGCGCATCGACAAAACCGCAGGCAGTCGGCTTTGGGCGAATGGCAGCATCACTGCATCTGCATAACCGATATAGCGTGGGTCGCCGCGCGCGGTGGCCAGATCAAAATAACGCTCAGCTAACTGTGTTGCCGGCATCGGATCAACCGGGGAGCTTTCGGCTGCTCGTATCGCCGCGACGCGCAAAACGTTCAGTTCGCGTGCGGTTGTATCGCCGGGCCGCATCGGTAAATGCTCCAACACCTCGGCGCCGTCGGTCGGCACGCGTGGCGCGGCGGTGGCGGGAGGCGAGGAAAGTGCAGCGCAGACGGCGAATGTCAGAATCGCCAAAAATGAAAAGTTTGAAACCAAAGCCTTCGGTGTTTTACCTTTTAAATACATGGGTTTAACAGAGTGACTTATCAACATTTTTGAAGTAAAGTATGGACGACGTTTATTTTGAACGTTCAATTTCAACCAACTCACGAGTGTATACATGAAAAAATTATTGTCGATTTTGATCGCAGCTTCGTTCGCAACCATCTCCGCAACCGCATTCGCAGCAGCTCATGGCGGCGCACCTAAAGATGCTGACATGAAGAAGATGGAAGAAAAGATGGAAGCCTGCAAAAAGATGGATGCAAAAACAGCCGACGACAAAATGAAAGCTGAATGCAAAAAGATGATGGACCACGCAAAGATGATGGATGAGAAGAAGCCAGAAGCACCAAAGAAGTAATTAGACGTTATGTATTGATTCATTTCAATACAACGACGCAAAAAAATCGGGCCTAGAGCCCGATTTTTTTATTTGAAGTGGAGATATGAGTCGTCCGACTAGCGTAACGTATAGCCGATAAAGAGAAGTCAACAGCGAGAAGTCAACGGCGAGAAGTCAACAGCGCGCGAATAAAAAATGAAACCCTAGTACTGGTGAGCTTTCGCATGGCATTTTTGTCTGAAAAGCCCACCAGTGCTAGGGTTTCATCGTTTGTGCTCGTGTATAAGTTGATGTTGCTCGTAATCTTTCTGCATGATCAACCCGCCTTATTTCGCAGCGACGATCATGTTCTCATTGTTGCTATAGCGTGAAGCAGTGACCACAATCGTGTCCAGTTTTAAGGTGTGAATACGTGGTGCGGTGACCACGATCGTGTCGAGCATTTGTACTTCTGTGGCGACTTTTGGACTTGCGTTTACGTTGTTTGCAAACAGAGTGATTAATGCGACTGCAGCGGCACCTAAAGCGAGTGCGAATGTGGTGTTGTCTTTGCTGTTGTTGGTGGTGAAATAGTTGGTGGTTTTCATGATCGTCTCCAGTTTCGTTTAGGTTGAATTCGGTTTGGATGTTTCGGTTCGTTTGTTGATGATGTGACTTTACGAGCCCGACTCGAAACCCTCAATCGGATTGCGACGAAATGGCGAAAACAGCGCGCGAACTGACAAAAATAGCGCAGAAATAGAGTGGCGAGAGTGAACGGAGCGCGCGGAATTTCTGCAGAAAGTGGCGAGAGGAAAGGGTAGTGAGCGAGCCTTGAGCGCGACGAACTAGGCGCGCGTTGCGATCTTGCGTTGATCTGGGCGAAGTAGCGTGAAGGTGTCCGAAGGAGGCTGCTCTTTAAAATAAAGCTTTTATAAGCAATGACTTATCTATGTAAATTATTTGTGACGAGCTTGAAACATTCGCAAAATCCGAAGTATAGTCAGTTGAAATTTCGCCGTGCCTAGGTGTTCCTGAGCTAGCGCGAGCAGGCGGGAGGTGTCGACACAATCGACTAATTAACAATAATGAAGGGATTTGCAATGAACCGTAAAACGAACAAATTAGCTGTCGCTGTTTTCGTTGCTTGCAATACTGGGTTTTTTGTTTCCGCAGCAGAAATGTCGGTCAACACGGACGACGGAATAGAAGTCAATGCC